>JAPLFP010000141.1 GCA_026390585.1 Ignavibacteriales bacterium
CGCAGGAGGATGAACACAGTGGACAACGCTTTTTTGGCTCTCATTCTCGATTTATTTGAGTTTGTTTCCGGAAACGAATTGAAATAGCATAACTTACAAGAATTCTAGCAACACTTTTTGGCTATTATGCCCGCAATGACAGGGTTGAATCTCGTTGCAAGCGTGATTTGCGCCTTTGCCTGCCTCATGAAATTCTCTGAGGCAGGCGGGCGTGACACTTTTGAGATGGCTTCTACGAACGTTGTCCGGCGACCCAGGACGTTCCGCACATGGTGTTGTATGGGCAGCCGGGGCAAGCCTTGTTCAGCTGGTCGGTTGGCTCGAACGCCCTCTTCGCATCAAGTATTTCCTCGATGACGCGCAGCATGACCGGCTGCACCTGATGATAGACCTCTTCCGCCGTGTTTTTTCCACTGCCAACATCGATTTCTATTTCGCGTGAAATCTCATTCCGGCCGACGAAAAGATACGATGGCGTTATTGAATCGAGCGGTACACGCTTGGCTTTTGAATACAGAAGCATGTACATCACAAGCTGAAATGAGCCAATGGCGTCACGCCATGAAGCTGGGTTCTCGATATTAAGCTTGCTCAGATTGATTCGTACACGCCGATCGTCGCGGCCGGTCTTGTAATCAAGAATGATGTGTTTATCACCGCGCTGCTCAATTCGGTCAATGCGGCCGGTAAACCGATATCCGTCACACGTTACAGAAAGGTCTTGCTCCACCCCAACGATGGTGATCGGGCCCGCTTCCGCCATCGGAATTTGATACTCTCGCAAAAACGCTCCAAGCTGATGTACTACCTGTTGTTTTACGAGAAACGCCGGGCCGATAAGCTCGGAGCCATATTCCTCAGTGAAGAGTCGGTCGACGACGGAGCGGAGGCGAATCGGATCAAGATCCGCCGGTGTCAGAGCCCGGCCAACAGCACTGTCGAAATATGTTTTCAACGCCCTGTGAACTACGCTGCCGACCTCTCGCTCGTCAACATCTTCTGTGACGTCTTCTTTTTCCGCAAGATGCAGAACGTGCGCATAATAGAACTTGAGCGGGCACGTGAGGTATGTATCGAGCGCCGTTGCTGTGTATTGGAATTTCCGAAGGTATGCTATGACGTTTGGAGTCTTTTCGATGGAATCCGGCTTCGAGATGGCGAGTTGAACATCGTAGCGCACCACTTGAACCACATTGCCAAGGTCAAGGTCGTGATGGTTCTTCTGCCCTTCCCACAGAAGTTTCTCGATGAACCGACTCTTCTCGTGTTTCCCCGACTCAGTGAAGAAACAATGAACTTCGCGTGCTCCGGCAAGCAGTGTGTTGAAATAGTACTCAGCGAGTCGTTCGCGGTCGCCATAGGTTTCCAGACCAAGGGTGTCCCGGAGGCGCTGTGGAAGGAGCACGTCGTGGCCCCGGGCTCCCGGAATCACATCGTCTGTCGCGTTCAGAAGGAAAACAGTATCGAACGATAGATTGCGCGTTTCAAGGAAGCCGATCACCTGAAGACCTTTGAGAGGCGTTCCGGGGAAGGGGACCTCCGCAGCGGCAACGGTATTCCGGAAAAAAGTACAATAGGCCGCGATATCTGTCAATTGATGAGAGGCGAGCAACGATCGGCCGAGATCATCCAGAAGCCCGACAAATGTCTCAGCGTAAGGACGGAATAAGGGGTGGCGAGTCGCCGTGCTTTGCTTGTGTATGTAATGTACGATTTCCATTCCCCGCGATGCAAAATCCCCGATGGACCCAAAGCGGAGGACCTTTCGGATCGTCTGATCGTGGATGGCCCGAATGTGACTCTTGAGCTCAACCACCGATACTTCTGTCTTGCTTGCCGCGAGAGCCTCGGAAACACGCTCAAACACTTCGTTCTTCCCCTCCAACTCTTCGAGGGAGACAAACATCTTTGACTGCCCTTCAGCGAGATGGGTCTCGAGAGAGTGGAAGAGAACTCTTGAAATGTCGGCTCTCTGTCCAAAGAGAATGTTCTTCGTGTACGGATGGAGAATGAACTTGGTGTATTTTGATACTGGCACCTTGCCATTCTTCGTTCCGGCGCTCAGCTCTATGAGAGTACTGAAGAAACCGTACAGCGGCGTTCGCTGCAAGGGATACCCAAGCGAGATGTTGTATTGATCGGGAGGAAGAAGCGGAAGTGTCTGATGAACGACCGGGAATAGCGCGTCAGAAGTTGGTAGAACAATGACTGTCTTCTCGTTGACCGGCTTGCCGGCGTCCAGAATCGTTTTGATCTTTTGACTTACAGCAAACACTTGTCCGTGTGTATCGGATGATTGATAAAAGTGACAGACCGGGGTGTGTTCCGGCGCGAAGGTTTCGTCCGCACCCACGTCGACGCCAATCGTCTCCAGCCGTCGGCCAAGCCCAGGGCCCTGTTGAGCGATAACGGTTGCATTCTCTCGTCTCAGCAACGACGTGAAAATGCGCTGCTCAAGAACAGTGTAAGCGTAGAAGCCAGCAACAATAACATTCTGCTCACTGCCAAAGTCCAAAGAGTTGATGTTATCAGCGACCGTTCTGTAATTGAGGGCGCGCGTAGTGAAGTTCTTTTCGTCAACCAGGGCATAGAACTGTGCGAAGTAATCCGGGAGAGCGTGAAATCTGCTCAGCGGCACATTCGCAAGGCCATCGCGAATTCTTCGTTCGGGAACATCAGCCATCACCAGTTCTTCAAGCTCTGCATAAAGTTTCAGGCCCACCCCGATAAAGCGGTCGATGTAATCGAAGTGCTCTCCACCGAGGCGATGTTCTATACGAGCGTGGATGTCGAACAACAGAGCAACGGCGTCAAGATTGTCGAGTGTTTTCCGGTGAATGTGAAGATTCTCAGTGACGAGGTGATCGATGAATGCATCGATCGAGAATATG
Organism: Ignavibacteriales bacterium; assembly: GCA_026390585.1. Lineage (GTDB taxonomy): Bacteria > Bacteroidota > Ignavibacteria > UBA10030 > UBA10030 > UBA9647. The sequence goes on from JAPLFP010000141.1 coordinate 2,892, forward strand.
CGGGGAGGGATAAAACTTCCGTTGATTCGTTCTGCGAGCGCTTTTCGGACAAAATGCGCCGGGCGCTTTCCCGGAAATACAATGACAAAGCGACTGAAATCCCTGGAATCTGCCGGCAGTTGTTTGACGACCTCGTGGACAAGATTCTGTGTAGGCAATATGATAATCTGCCGGCTCACGAGATGGCGCGAATGAGTTTTCGATCGATGTAGAGTAACAAACCTTGGACCGTCCGACCCGGATAGAAATCACGCAGGATGCTCATGTACTTCGTGATTTGTTCAGTATACCCGGGCTTTTCGTCACCGGTTTTGTAGTCGATAACAGTAACAAGGTCGGTGTCGACAATAATTCGATCCATGCGTACGAGGGAACCGTCCGGCGCGGTGAATTCCTGTTCATTCAAGACAACCCGGCCCTCTTTCCTGACGAAATACTGCTCGACTGCGGGAATCCGGAGAGCGGCACGAAATACTTCGCGCAACTCAGAGGCACTCACTTCAAATGGAGCAACGAGCCGGGCAAGCCGAATTGCCTCATCGAATTGTTTGTCGATTTCAGTGTCGAGATAAGTGATTGACTGAAGCACGGCATGGAAAAAATCTCCTCGGCGTGTTTCGCGGAGTGCAATGCCCGTGTATTCCACAAGGCGAACCGGTGTGTGCGGTGGGGTGTGATAGAGCCCGACACTCGTTTCGGTCTTCGGAGCGCGGCGCTCAACGGCCGGTTTCTGTGTCGCCCCGTATCCATGTTCAGGCAGAAGCTCCGAAGGGGCTTTGGCGTAATCAGACTGCACGCTGATAACATACATTTCTTCTTCAGCCCTGGTGAGAGCCACATAGAGCTTGTTGAGTTCGTCGACCGCCTCGCCAATCTCCTTCTTCTCATAGAACCCGGCAAGATCAGGGATTTCGCCTGCCGCCTTTTTTGTTAGGCGGACCAATCGTAATTCGTCACCATCTTCCTGGAAATACAGACTATCCGAGCGTCGCCTGGCATCATAGAGGAGCACGATCACCACTTTCGACTCGAGGCCCTTTGCCTTGTGAACCGTCATGACCTTGATAGCATCAATGTTTGTCGGAATATCGATATTCCAATCAGCGTCATCAGAGGAGTCTTCGGCGTACTGGAGGAACCCCTTGAGGCTGTTTTCGCCCTTGTCCTCGAAGTGATTGACAACCTCGAGGATCTTCACCAATGTTGCTTCTTCGTCGGGGAAAAGCGCGAAAAGGTTGAGTGTCTTGTAAATCTCCGAGAGCAGATCATAGACGGGGAGGTAGCCGACCACATTGAAGGTCTCCTCGAAATGCTTCTGCCAAAGCTCCGGAAAGGTTTTTCGAAAACCAACATAGAGAGGATGCCCATGCCTGTGATCAATGCGATGGCTGAAAAGGAAATCGAGGAGCTCCTTTCGCCCGACGCGGCTGTTGCCCTGATTGAGGAGGTGTTGGACGATATCCCCGAGCAGAAATGAGGCGAATGCGAGATCGTCGATGGGTGATTCGAGAAATTGCAGCAATGCGAGAAGTTCACCGGTGATCTTCCGGCTCCGCACATCGAGACTGCTGTGGGAGATGAAAGGGAGGTGTCGCTCGTTCAGCCATCCACTCACTTCAATAATGTCATTGTTTCTTGGCGAGAGGATGGTGATATCGGACTTTCTGTAGCCGCGGGCGAGGCAATCCGTGACAATGTCGACGAGTTTCTGCTTTTGAGACGGTTGGCCGGAATTGTCTGGCTCCGCATCCGGTGGAATGACGGTCAACTCGACATATCCTCTGTTCCTGAACTCCGGTTTGGGAAGCGCGTCATCCGTGGAGAGACCGCTGGAGCTTTCTGCACCTTTAATGACTTTCGTCGGAACGATGTTTTTGAAGACCGCCTTGTCGAAGTCCAGGATCTTTTCGAAGCTCCGGAAATTCGTTTTCAGGAATCGGAGATCCTTTTTTGCCGACGGAAACACATCCGCTTCCAGAAGATGTTTCATGATTCTCCAATCGGCACCGCGAAAACCGTAGATGGATTGCTTTGTGTCGCCAACGACGAACAAACTTGCTTCTTTGCTCAGGGCGTCACGAATGAGGGGCTCAAGGTTTTCCCACTGAATGGGGCTGGTGTCCTGAAACTCGTCGATGAGAAAGTGACGCAGGTTCTCTGACAGGCCATAATAAATTTCCGGCACTCTCCCCGGCCGTAGATAGTCGGCCAATTTCTTAGCGACGTCGCCAATATCAACCCGGCCCTGTTCCCGCTTGACAGCCTCGATGGATCCAGAAAACAGCGTCAGCGCTTCCGCGTATGGCTGGTAATGCTGGCGGGCCCTGAGGAGAATTAGTTGCAGGCGTAGTTGTTCGATTTCTTCGCACAGCGGTTCGGATTCTTTCACCGTCTGCTGATAAACGCTGGGCGTACTTCCTGTTTTTGTTACAGGCGGAGGGAATTGCCGGTCGAGAAGTCTGCTGATCTCACGACCTCTCGCGGATTTCACATATTCCTCAAACCGCTTGCTCTTTACAAGCCCCGGCTTGCTGATGAATGCATCGAGCGCTTGAATTTGTTGAATGATGCGATCACTGCGCTCGCGGATTTCGACAGAGTAGTCTTCCCGCCGCAACTGCTTGGAGGTCAGAAGCACTCTTCGGTAGAGATCTTTCACTTTGGTAGAAAGGTCCGAATACGGATTCCACAGGAAACGGTCGTCGGCAGCGCGACTTTCGAGGAGAAGAGGCACAAGATCATTGACGAGCCGCGTTGAGGTTGTTCCATCTCTTAATTCCCGGGCGAAGATCGCAAAGGCGTCGTCAAGAATGGCCGCGCTGTCGAGAACAATCTCGAGATCTGGTGAGAGTCCCAACTCCAATGCCGACGCTTTGAACACACGAGACAGGAAACTGTCGATCGTCTGAATTTGAAAATCAGAGTAATTGTCGAGGATCTCGTCGATCAACCATGTTGCCTGCAGCGTCAGTTCCGCGGGCCGCAGGGAGAGGAATTGGCCAAACTCTGTCAGCGTTTCTGGTTTTCCAAGGGAGGCCAGCTTCAGTGCGTCCAGAACGCGCTTCTTCATCTCGCGGGCAGCATTGTTGGTGAACGTAATCGCGAGAATGTTCTTCAGGCCGTTCCAGGGAATCGACTTAGAGAGGAGCAACTGGACGAAACGTTGTTTGAGCGCTGTTGTCTTCCCCGATCCGGCAGAAGCGGAGACAACCGTATACTTCGGAAGATCAAGCGCGAAATCTTGGTCGTTTTCTAGGATGGTAGACATGGGGGAGAGAATACACTCGGGAACAATTTAGGAAATATTCCCAAATGTTCGAGCGAAAACAATCAATCAGGGGGGAAGAACTAGGGAAGCGCGTGGCTATTCCAGTTTCAGCTTTTTCAGCTTCGGTTTGATGATAAACGTACAGTACGGAGCGTTCGCGTGGTTGCGGTAGTAGTCCTGATGATAGTTCTCTGCCGGATAGAATTCATTCAACGGTTGGATTTCAGTGACAATGGGATCGTCAAACGATTTTTGAGCTTCCGCCTTTGATTTCTTTGCCGCAACCTTCTGTTTCTCATCGTGACAGAAAATCACTGAGCGGTATTGTGTGCCGACATCGGCTCCCTGGCGATTCAGGGTTGTCGGGTCATGGGCCTGCCAGAACACAGAGAGCAATTGCTCATAAGTTGTTTTCGTCGGGTCGTAGGTGATTTGTGCAACCTCTGCGTGACCGGTTTTGCCGGTGCAAACCTCCTCATATGTCGGGTTTGGCTTTGTGCCTCCGGAGTACCCAGAGAGAACAGACTGAACTCCTGGTAACCGCTGATAGATCGCCTCAACGCACCAGAAACACCCGCCGCCGAACGTCGCTTTTTCCATGTGAACCACCTTTCCAGGATCCTGAGCAAACAGAGTCAGAGTGACAAATATCAGCATGATGAATCTCATAGGACATCCATTCTTGAACACCGTCGATAAGGCTCTCAGCCGAGGTGGCGTCGCTGTTTATCGGTAATGAAAGCATCCAGCGACCAACGCCCGCCACCAACAATGAGAAGAACAACGGAACCGAGAAGCATGCACCAGTCTACCCGAGCTTCGTGGGCCATTGCCCAAAAGCCTTTTTCGAGCAGGATTGGCATTTTCGTCGTCGAGATTGCGACAAGCATGTTGATAATCAGGGGAATGGCAGTGAGTTGGGTGAAGAATCCAAGCAGGAGAAACACTCCGCACACAATTTCCACAACGCCAACGAACGGAGCTATAACCTCGGGCACAGGAATTCCAATCTTGATGAAGCGACCTACACCCAATGAATCTGAAAATAAAAACTTCTGTATACCCTCAGACAGAAATACACAACCCACGATCAGTCTAACGAGCAGAAGCGCCCCGGGTTTCTTTTCAAACTCATCGTGGGCAGTTGACCGAAATGGCATATCGTTGGTTCTCCGTCAAAGTCAGATGGTAGCTCCCATTAAACTATCAACAGAAAACGGGAAGAAAAAGTTCAATGCGGATATTCGGGAGGTGAATTGACGGAAGAAAAGAAACTATCGGTTCAACTCACGGGGCGGGTATGAGAGCTAGCGGGCAGGCACTTATAAATGACGTAGTTTCGGCCGAGAAAAATGGGAGAGGTGAATTGGTCGGTTCGAACCTTCTGGAGCTCACGTCGGACGAACAGCGGAAGCGTACGAAGATCGACGTCACCAAGAAATCCGCCCCGTGTACGCGAGCTCGAGGTGGAAAACACGCTCGCGAGTGAATCAAATGGCGCCCCGGCACCCAGGAGCGCATAGACAGAATCGGCCGTCTGCTCGTCGGGACACACAATCTCGGCGAGGCGGAGATAGGACGCCTCCTCAAACCTGAGGTGGATTGTCTGGCGTATCCACAATGGGATGGATCTCCCGTTGACGATTGCAGGAGAAAATTCCCAAGTGCGTATCTTCTCGAGGGCAAGAGTGTTCCATTCCTTGCTCGACGTTGGAGTGATAAAGGAGACTTCTTTGACAGAACCGTCGCTGCCGATGCGGATCTTGATATCGAGCGTTACTTCGTCGCCCATGGTACGGAAGGGCCATGGCGGAAGAGGTTCTTGTTTGATCAGCTGTGGAAGCGTATCCGGTGCGTACGTTTGTTCAAGAGTAGCGCAGCCACACAGGAGGAACATCGCAATGAGGATCCACTTCATGCAACACCTCACGAGGGATCAGAGAATCTTGTCGAACCCCATGAATCCCGACCCCATAACGTACAATACCGCCGGCTCAGTGTCAAATCGGTG
>JAPLFP010000027.1 GCA_026390585.1 Ignavibacteriales bacterium
AACAAAGCCGAACTCCGAGTGACGGCTTATACGGCACATCCTGCACATCAGAGATTGAATACATCGTCGAGCATGCGATGAGTAAGCTCGATCGCATTCTTCAGATGGGTTTGGAACTCGCGCACTCTCAAGGTAAGGCAGTGCAGTTCCTGCAGAAGCATCTTCGCGGGTTCGAGGCCACCATTGGCTCGATACGGATCCAATATCGCGAGGAGCTCATTTCCGATATCCGGCGGCAACTGTCCGAGCAACGGTCGCTGGCAGAGTACTTGAAGGCTAGTACATCGGATCATTTAATGGTTGATCCTGAGTCCTTCCAGAAAATCGAACGAAGTCGCTCTTCTCATTCGAGACATATGCAGCGCAACATCGAGACGTTGATGAAGCTCCAGGCGTTTCGTATCCAAAAGAAAAGATTAGATGGGGGACCGTTCAGCGTTGGAGGAGGCTCCAACTAGTTGCGATCTATTGGGGATCATCGCGGCATCGATGAGCTATTGCCCTGGGTCGTATCGTACAAATGTCACACTAAACATTTCATGAAAGGAGAATGTGGTAACGTGCTAATCGGACTTACGAAAATACATGTTCATTGCCTCATTTGTCGCGTCCTCTATTTGTCAGAGCGAGTACTCAATGCCCTGACGATGGACGTGATCCTAGAGCGCCGTTCTCATGAACAGATCGTTTGTAGATTCTACGGATATTGTGCTGCCTTTATGGTGACGCTGTCAGAAGATAATGTGAGATATCATGCGTCTCATTGCGATAAGGACGAAGTGCCGAAGGACTATTATAGTCATCCTGAGTACTATGAAGATCGACGGGAAGTTATTGACTGGGAGGTTCGCGGGGCTACCTGGGTGGAAGTTGCGGACGAATAGTTCCAGACAACATCTGCTGCGGTGCGTGTCCAGTGAGCTCAGGAGGAGGATGACACGAACAATACTAAACGAAGCACACATGGCCGATCTTCACGCCACGTGGCGCGGAGCTGATCAAAGCTAATGCTCATATGCTGAAGGCGAGAAAACACTTAAGCGCGACAGTAGACACACGCAGTTGGCGTGGGTGATCTTGGAATGACAATGATCGCACAACGCAAATGCGAATGCCATCAAGGGATTAGCCTGGCTTGAGTGGTTTACGCGGGGTATGGAACGTGACCGGTTGAGGTCGCTCGTGATCGGTTCCGCGTGTCTGAATCTCGCTATGAATGCGATCGTGCACCGTAATCAACCATCGCCATTACGCAAACGGATTCAGAAAGCAGCAAAGATGAAGATCGTTCTTGTAATGTTGCTGTTCATGAGAATTGATCTGACGATCAGCAACGACAATCCACAGGTGAGTGTCGTACCGAGGGCGGTTGATGTGACAGCGTTTGATATGGTTATGCAACTCTATTATAGAGGCGCAAGGGCCAGCCTGAGTTGTTGGTATGCTGGCCGGCAACTGTACATCCGCGCTCCAAAAGGCCTTTTTTGCAAAACGAACTCGCGCACCTGTCCTTTTTGGCAAGATTTAGGGGGTTGTCAAAAGAGACCAAATTTGACTACCCCGAATTGGAATCCAGCCCCCCGGGATATTATCCGACGGGGAAGAGGTGACGCACTACGTCATTCACTTTTGAGAGAATTGTAGCAGCGATTGAACGAGGCATAAGCAGGCAGACGTAAAGAAGCAGTCTCAACAAAGAAAGGAGATCGAATGCAAACACTGATGCGCATGAGAAGTGAAGCAATAAATCAAGACCTAGCGACCAGACCCTCCGGAGGAATCTCTTCAGAGAAAAGGCTTTCTTCGGCCGAATATGACTTTGCCAAGTCGTACATCCATGGAGTCTATTCTGGGCGAGTCGCTAGCGGAGAGATTCACATATCGCGTTGCGTTGGCATTTCTTCGTCCCATAGACCGCAGAAGCCAAACCTCATCGATACAGGCGTTGGCTCTATTCCTCTTGTTGGAGACGCAATTGTGATGGCAACGATATCGTGGAGAGGAGAGCCGTACGAAGTTAGTGTATCACAAACACTAGAGTACGGCGGGGAGCGCAGCTATGCAGTTCATTGCTTGGGGTTGTCCGCCGGTGCCACTTCGGCCAAAGAACTGTTGGATCATCTTTTGAAAGAATCGATTGCCAACTCGCCATACCGGAACCAGATCTTGCAGGTTTCATGGAATCCCATGTCACAGAGAGCGATAACCGTGAAGCCCGTCAAGATCGATGCACAACCGTTGAGTAACATCATTCTTCAGGACGAAGTCCGGGGGTCCATTGAACTGATGATCGAAACGATCAAACACTATCCTCAGCTTCGCACGTCGCTCAGATATTTGCTTGAGGGAGAAGCTGGCTGCGGCAAAACCGAGACAACGAGGGCTGTCATTCGCGCTTGTGAGGGATTTATCACGGTGTTGATCGTTGAATCCACCGTTGACGTGGTGCAGCTTTTTGATTACGCACAGTTGTATGAACCGTCTCTGGTTTGCATTGATGATTTGGACATTCAGTTCGGAGACCGTCACGAAGGCGCTAACAGGGAACAGTTGGCGGAGTTTCTCACTGCAATGGATGGTATACGCACGAATTCGGTTTTCGTCCTAGGCACGATCAACCGGAAGCAGTATCTCGATGCGGCAGCTTCGCGACCACATCGGTGGGACGCGATTCTCAAGATCTCTGGTCCTGATTCATTGTCGTATTTGAAGCTCATAAAGCAGCGTTGCCAGAACGAGCAGATAACAGAATTGTTCACGCCTCAGGTTATTGAATCGATGGCATCCAAGACTGTAACAGGGGCGTTCGTCGTGACTCTGTTGAAGCGCCTGGAACTTTCCCGCGTACTCACGCCTGAAAGGCTCAATGAGGACTTCGTCCTGATGACGATCGATCAGCTAAGCAAAGGATTCAAGCGAGCTTCTGATGGCAGCGACACACCAGTTGGATTTGGCGCCAACTGACATCCGAAAGCAGGAAGGAACGTTCCGATGGACACCATGAATCAATCTGAACACAGCAACAAACCGTTTTCTGTAAGATTAATCGAGGACCTCACCATCCTACTCGGAGGCGCATTCTTTTTTAGTGGGTTACACATGGATTCAGTCGAGATGGATCCTGTCGAAGACGATGAGGAGCGCGTGACAGCGTTTGGAGATGAATTCGTTTTCACGATTCGCACGACCGCATACTATTGCAGCCCAAAAGGCAAAGGGAACGAAGATGTTGACAAGGAGAAAGGAGACCAACAATGAAGCTGTATCTCGATGACACGAGACCGACACCAGATGGCTGGACCAGAGCATATACGGCCCAGGAGACCATCGAGTATTTGATGACTGGTCAAGTCGTGGAGCTCAGCTTGGACCACGATCTTGGCATCGAAGAGATTGTAGGCAATGGTTACATGGTGCTGCAATGGATCGAGCAAGAAGTGTTCCTGCGCCGATTCAAAGCGCCAAGTGTCATGGCGGTGCACTCCGCCAATGGTCCTGCCACCGAAAGAATGCTTCTAGCAATAGAGTCTATCAGGAGAATGGCTGAGGGCGAGACGGCTGCAGAAGGAAGAACTTCGGAATAGCCCAGCTCAAGGAAGAGATGGCCGTCACTGTTGTCGGAGGCTTGTACCGATCGAGAGTGTGAAAAGCAACAAAGGAGAAACGAATGCTCATCAGAGACTATTTCCAACCCCCGATACCGACGCGCCAGGAAGCATCGATGGCGTACAAGGTATTTCTCGAAGACTTTGGCAGATGGTATTCGACGAAGGGCGGGCCGAGGCCATTTGAAGAAGCCTCGCCGTACTACGTGCAAATCGGATACGATGGGCTCTCTGTTGAAGGTGCCCGCGCTCCTCTGGCGCCCGCCGACTTTGGCAAAGAATTCAGCCGTCTGCGCGCTGCAACGTGTGCCACGGCGATGATCGATCAAGACATGTATCAATTGTTCATCTGGAAGCAAATATACGCGGACTTTCGAAACAGGTTCGTCTTCCCAAAGCTAGAGAACAATATGCCACCGATCAACTTCATTGATGAAACGATCCTTGATGACCGGGAACTGGTCGGGTTTATGAAATGCCATTACCTCCTGGTGTTCCATTGGCTCAAGGATCAAACAGGCAATGGCAGTGTCTTGACGCGCAGGTTGTATGGGCAGCTTCGCGAGGACAATAAAGGCCACGAAGGTCTCCGAGGCATACTCTGGAAACGCATTTTTGCGGACTATCTCTAGCAAGGCCGCGTTGCGTCCGCGGCGGCCGGTGAAGCGACCGCCTATGAACCATTTGATGGCGAGAGTTTGATTTTGTGAGCTTAGTCAGAACAAGGAGAAATACTATGCGACAACGTGCAAAAAGGACAAAACAATTCAGCTACTACCTGGAAAGGAAGGAACATTTCAACGTTCTGTTTCCGTCAGAACAGATCGTGCCGGTCTCGTCTCTGCTCGTGCTCAGCCCGGAGATTGTGCATATTGATCCTGATCCGATCAATGGAGATGTCTACCATCTACAAGAGAGAGGCAAACAACCGGCCGGATTCCGGGATGAGTTTGTCATCACCAAACGGGGGCTAGAAAAGATCGCACGGGCCGCTGGGATCCGGTTTGATCCGAAGTATACTCGCAGAAGCGACGACGGTCGCAATCCCCGGCGAGTGGAATTTCAGGCTGTTGGCTCGATCCAGAAGCCGGATGGTAGTTGGTACTCCGTGTGTCGTTCAAAAGAGATTCATCTCGACGTCATCGAACAAGAGCTCCGAGACGAGATCGAATCCGCGGCCACATCCGAGGGCTTGACCACGGAAATACAAGGAGAGCAACGAAGGCTCGCATACGGAACTGAAGAATGCGCTCGTGAGATCACTCGACGCATCGCGCGCGAAATGCTCAAGCGAAGAAAGAATATGGTGGCCACTGCTGATTCGGGGGCCTATAGCAGAGTCGTTCGCTCGCTCCTGAACCTGCAGACTAGTTACAGTCATGACGAACTCCACAGGCCGTTTGTTGTCCCTTCCGTTGCGCTGGATTTGGACTATGTTTTCAACCATAACTGGGTAAGGGATGCTTTCATCAACGCTGAACTTGCGAGTGTGGTCAGCATCTTCGGACCTGTAAGAGATGATGGGTCTGTGTTCACAGAAAATGCGACGGATAATCTCCGGAAAGAAGCTCAGGAAGGAGAAAACAAAAAGGCATGAAGCTAGTACACACCGCCGATTGGCACTGGTCAGAACTACAGCTGGAAAAATGTGTCGCAAGCGCCAGGTTCATCATCGAGCAGCTCGGCTTGATCAAGCCAGATCTTCACGTCCTCGCAGGAGACTATTGGGACCATCGTCAAATGCTCTCCTCCTCAAGCGCTGTGCATCCGGCTCTTGCAGCCATGCGGGCGATGGCAAATATCTCGCCGGTGGCGATCGTGCTCGGCAACTCGATGCACGATGCCCCGGGGAGCCTAGAGATCTTCCGGGGGCTTGACAGCAGATTCCCAATTGTTGTGGCGGAGCGTCCAGCGACGGTTGTGTTGTGTCGGGATGAGAAAGGAGGGACGATCTTCCGCCAGTGTCCAGAAGATGACTCGCGCTCGAGCGCCTTCGATCAGGCTCTCGCAATCGTTCATCTCTTTCCCTATCCGAACAAATCCTTCTGGCTTTCAGGCAAGCCGGCGGTCTCAATTGATGAGGCAACGTGCAGTATTCAGAGAGCCATCGAATCAGTGATCATGCGGTTCGCTGCCGTAGGCCACGGATTCCGAGGCCCGAAGGTCATGGTCGGTCATTGTCTGGTTTCCGGAGCGCAGACCTCGAGTGGTCAGATATTGTCAGGCCAGGAAATCGCGATCGGCAAGTCTGAAATTGCTCTGGCAGGGGCTGACTACTATGCCCTGGGCCATATTCACAGGTCTCAGGAAATCTCTGACTGCATGTGGTATGCCGGCAGCACCCATCATGTCAATTTTGGTGAGACGGAAACCAAGAGCTTTAACGTTGTCGAGTTCGGCAGTGGAGGAGCGACGGTGAAGGTGGTCGAAATCCCATCCCGGCGTATGGCTCTTCATGAAGCTCACTTTGATGCAGCGACATCCGAGGTCATCGACGAGAACCCGGCTGAGGATTGGTTTGATGCAGAGCTTCGGGTTCGGATATACCTGAGGCCGGAACAGACGTCTGTGATTACGGATGACGAGATTCGAAAACGCTACCCTGGAGCGTATTCGTACAAGATCGAACGGCTGGTGATCCCGGAAGAACGTGTCCGCACGGAGATGATCATCAAAGCAACAACCTTGCGTGAGAAGATGCTGGAGTGGGCCAGGACGGTCGAGAAACAGCTCTCGCCCGGTGTTCTTGTACTGGCCGATGAAGTTGAACAGACGGATCACCCAAACCCAAAGGAGCCGCTATGAAGCCTATTTCTCTTCGCCTTCGAGGATCGATTGGAGTGCGTGATGGTCTCGGCTTGGATGAGCTTGACATTGACTTTACGCGGTTCTCGCACGGACTTATCTGTCTGGTGGGCCCCAATGGTTCGGGGAAGACTTCGATTCTCGACAACCTGCACCCCTATCTGTGTCTTGCGAGTCGTGACGGTCACTTGGCGTTGCATTTTTATCTTCAGGACTCTTGTCGCGATTTCACGTTTGAAATGGGTGAGGTTCGCTTTCGGTCGCTCGTTCTGATCGATGCAAGAACAACCAAGATCGAGGCGTACTTGTACAAGAATGAGTGTCCACTAAATGATGGCAAAGTTACTTCCTATAAAGAGGCGGTCGAAAGCCTCATTGGTCCTCCGGAGTTGTTCTTCCAGAGCATCTTCTCAGCTCAAGGAGCTGCAGGGTTCACGGATCTTCCGCCAGCCAAGCGCAAAGAGCTGTTCTTTGAACTCCTCAATCTCCAGAAGTATGAAGCCTACAGTCAGCACGCGCGCCAGACGGCCGAGGAACTCGAGAAACAGCTCGCGGCAAAGAAAGCAATCATCGAACAAAGCAAGGAAGAGCTCGAGACCCGTCCGCAGGTTCTGGCAGGTATTGAGGTAGCCTCAGCCCGCCGTGCTGAACTGGAAACTTCCGTGCGGATGAATGAACAAGCGCTTGAACAAATCACTCATGCTCAGGCAGAGCTTCATAAGAGGCTCGAGGTGCAAGTTCAGAAAAGAAAAGAGGCCACAGACCTCGATGAGGAGATCCGGCTCTTGGCAATCCGGCTGCGCAAGGTTGGCGAGAATTATGTCTTGGAGAAGAAGAAACATGAATTGAAGATTGAGGCCGTGGAGAAGGAACTCCAGCGTATCAGAAAGATTTGTTCCAACAAGGAAGAGATTCTTGCACGTGTTAAAGAGCTTCGTACGCTGCGCGAAGAAGCTAGGCGCCTGGATTTGCTTCAGCAAGAAGCACACGAGCTCGAACGGAAAGAGGCCGAGGCTCGGGCAATATATCAGCGTGAGCGCGATGCGTATCAGCAGAATCGTGCCAGGCTCAATACAAAGCGTGACAGGCTCCTGGGCGAGGAGAGACTGCTGCGCAAGACCATTGATCACGAACTTGCCGATTGCGAGGGGGACCTGGAGAGAGTAAGGAAAGAGGCATCACTGATTGATACCGTCGGTTGTCGATTGATCCAAGGACTACCCGAGCAGTGCGTGCTCCTTTCGAAGGCGGTTCAAGCGCGGAATGTAATCCCCGATCTGGAACGGAAGCTTTGTATGCTTCAGTCGAACGAATACATGGAACAGCAGGGTGCTGAAGAGCTCGGGGGCCAGCTTCACGATGTCGACGAACAGCTGGCCAGCCTCGAGCAGTCAGCGCCAACATTTGATGAAACGCAGTTTCAGCAGATGAAGGCATCACTCGGCTATGACCGCTCAGAGCATGAAAACCTTCGGCGTCTGATCGCCGCGATGGAAAAGAAAGCTTGGGAGCAGCTTTTGGAAGAAGTGAACATCGCCGAGTCCGTAGAGCTTGAAAAGCGATCGGCCCTGGCAGATATCGATGATCAACTAGCCGACCTCAGGGAAAGGTATAAGCATGACCTTGCAGAGGTTGAAGAGTTTCTTGCTGAAAGAAAAGCCCGTCGCCTCGCGATCGTGATGGAAGAAGACATCCTGGATGAAAGTGGCTATGAAGAGCGAAAGAAACAGCTCAAGAAAAGCCTTGAGCGATTACAGCGTGACGAACTCGTTTGTGCAGGCCAGGTCGCTTCGGGTCGTTGCATGCTCGAGAGGCTAGATGGGCTTGTGGTGCGAACGCGACTTGCACAAGAGGAAGCTCGTAGCTTAACGGAGCGCATCACCGACTGGAGACTCATCCAACACGCATGTTCCAAAGACGGCATCCCAGCGCTTGAATTGGATGCCGCGGGACCAGCCATCAGTCGCATCGCCAACGCGCTCCTTGCCTCCAGTTTCGGAAGCCGCTTTCAGATCCGGTTCGAGACCACGCGGATCTCCAAGGATAACAAGAAACAGCTCGAGACCTTTGATGTCCGGGTCTATGGCGAAGATGGGGAGAAATCAATCGAAGACCTGAGCGGCGGCGAGCAGGTCTGGATCGAACGTGCTATCGCCGAGGCAATCGCCATCCACTTATCAGAGAGCTCACAGCATAGATTCCAGAGTACGTTTCAGGATGAGGCCGACGGACCGCTCGATCCGGAAAACAAACAAAACTACCTGGCCATGCTCCGGGAGTCCTTCAAGCTCGGTCGCCGAACCTATGCATTCATCGTGACGCAAACGCCAGATATCTGGCAGCAAGTCGATCAGAGGATTCACCTTGACCCCACACGCTCGGAAATCCAGTACGTGTGCGGTGGGTAATCGAAGAGGACAACTTATGTCGCGTATTCAGACGCTGATCAACAGACTTGAGGACCTGAAGTCAGAGTTCGGCGATTGGGCGTTTAAGCAAGCAGTACAGAGCATACGTAACCGCCGATTGGACAATCGCCACCGCGAACATCGTAAACGATTTCCGTGGTCGAAGTATCAAGCGCTCTATCGGAGACAGCAGGGCATTTGCCCTCTCTGCCGCGAGGCAATGGTCTTGCTCCGGGGCCAGGTCGAGATCGATCATAAAGACCCCAACCGACCGGAGGGTTTCAACGACGCTGACAACCTGCAACTGACACATCGAGCCTGTAACCGCCGTAAGTCCTCACGCTCGATCTACGAACAGGCAAAGAAAGGGGGGAAGAGCATAATCCAGTGCCTATAGATCTTTGGGGCCAACTGTCACGTTTGACAATGAACCAGAAACGGGCTATTATTAGTCATTCCGCCGCACGGTGTGCGTCTTCAAACGAGTCCCGCAAGAGGAGTTCATGTCGTCCTCGAAAACGTCTGCAACAAGCAAACAAGGTCAGATCAAGCGCCTTGAGGCATTGATCAATGCCTCCAAGATCCTCAACTCTACTCTCAACCTCGAGAAACTGTTGGCACTGATCCTTGACCTCGCAATAAAAAACCTCAAAGCGGCGCGCGGGACAATCTATCTCATCGACCCCGAACGAAAAGAACTCTGGTCCAAGGTTCTGAAGGGAAAGGATCTGGTCGAGATCCGGCTTCCCATCGGCACCGGCATCTCAGGGCACGTGGCGAAGACAGGAAAGACCATCAACCTTAAAGATGCATGGAAAGACAAGCGGTTCTTCTCGGGGTTTGATCTCCGCACGGGTTTTCAGACGAAAACTATGTTGTGCATGCCGATGCGGGACCGGAAAAACAAGATCATCGGCGTTTTTCAGATACTCAACAAACACGACGGC
>JAPLFP010000125.1 GCA_026390585.1 Ignavibacteriales bacterium
CATCAGCATTTGGATGGAAGGGTTGAGAGGAACCAGGCGTGTCGTAGGATCCAATGTGGCAAACAGCCTGTTCTCGACGAAGACGTCCGATCCAGAGAGCAGATTCAGGAGTGTGGACTTCCCCGTGTTCGTGTATCCCACGAGCGCGGCCCGTGTGTGATGGAGCCGCCCCTTTCGCTGTGTTGACCGTTGTTGCGATATGCGTTCAAGCTTCTCTTTCAAATGGCTGATCCGCGAGCGAATCATGCGTCGGTCGGTTTCGATCTGCGTTTCGCCGGGACCCTTTGTGCCGATGCCGCCGAATTGCTTCGAAAGATGCGTCCATTGGCGCGTGAGGCGGGGGAGGAGGTACTGGAGTTGAGCAAGCTCAACCTGCGTCTTTGCTTCGTTTGATTTCGCGCGCGAAGCGAAAATGTCGAGTATCAACCCGCTTCTGTCGAGCACTTTACATTCAAGGATCAACTCAAGGTTGCGGACCTGAACCGCGCTCAGATCATCGTCGAAGATGACGAGCGGGATCGTCTGCTCGACAATGAGCTTGTGAATCTCTTCGACTTTTCCTTTGCCGATAAATGTCGCGGAGTCAATCCGGTCGCGATCCTGGCTCATGCGCGCAACCACATCAGCTCCGGCCGTATCGGCGAGAAGCTCCAGTTCGTTGAGGTATTCCTCGGTCTCGACACGGCCGACAGCACGCGTGGATACCCCCACGATGATGCATCGCTCTCTGTCTGTTCCTTCCAGTTCGATCATTCTATGCTCCGGCTCCGATCTCTCGCTTCGTTGTCCGTGCGACCAGTAGTTCGATAAGAGCCACGACCAATGCCAACATAAGGAAGTATTTCCAGAGTTCCACTCCGAACCTGGACTCCAGGACGCTTCGCTCGAGATCCGTCGTTTGACGTATCGTGTGCACAGTGCCCCCATCGATCCCAAGGCGCTTGAGGAGGTTGTCCATTTCCGCGGGAGTAGCTTTTTCCATGTGAGATTCACGGGTATCGAGGTTCACGACGAATTTCTGAAGAACGGTTGTGTTTGAAGCGACCTCATAGAGACCGAGTTGATCTGTCGCCGCGAAACGCAAGACTCGTTGAATCGATTGACGGGAAGGGGCGGCAGTGACCTCAACGTTCTGAGGATTCCGTATCGTCCAGAGGTCAGAGGTGACAGCGTTGCTTCTGAGCACAATTTCGCTCCCTGGAAGAACATCGCCGGATCGAGCCTGCTGATGTCCGAGATAGAGTGCGGTACGGTGCATCATCGGCACGAAGAGGCCTTTCAGCGGAAAGTCAGACCACTCCGTCGTTGTTGGGACGGCAAAAAGAAAGAGTCTCCCCGATCCGATGGTATGTTCTGTCAGGAATGATCCCCCATTCGAGAGCGTGATGATCGGATTGGATTGGGCGGTGAGAGCAAATCGGGCAGACGAGAGGATGCGCGGTGATTCTACTTTTCTGGCCTCCCCCGGTGTGGACGCCGGAGAACGTGTCGAGAGGGGAGTCGACGGCGACTCAAACATGCCTTCAAAGATCGGATGTCTCAACTCAACCTTGTCGAATTCAGTGTACGATCCGATCTCGGCGCGGGCGGCAGAGGATCGATCGACTCCAAGGCACTGTGGAAGACTCAAGCCCCCTGCAAATTGAGCGTTGAATCCACTTGCGTCAAACTGCACTCCGGGAAAGATCGCGAGTCCGCCGCCATCGTTGACAAACGTGCGCAGTTCGGATATCTGTGACGAGGAAAACCCTTGCGACGTACAGAGGATGATAACGTCTGCACGCCTGATCATCGTGGAATTCAACCGATCAGGCGAGATGTCTGAGAGCGTCAGTGCCGACTCGGTTTCCGAGGCCCGCGTGGCTAGGGCGAGCCTGGGGTATTGCACATCGCGTGCCTCTCCAACGAGCAACACACGGATCTGATCGGGGATCTGGAGCACAAAATACCGGCGGTTGTCGTAAGGGAAGTCATCGTCTTCGATTTCCACAAACCCTTGCACATAACCGACGGCACCGGCGGTGACGGAGAATTCCACGGGTACAGAAGATCTCTTTGGAAGGTCGATGCTTCGTTCAGCAACCCGGGTGCCATTCAGAAACACGCCGACGACATGGTCTTGGACGCTGTTGTCGGAGAAGTTCCCAATCTGAGCCTGAATGACGAATGGTTTGTCACGTTCGAGGAGGGCTGAAGGAATCGTTATGGATTCCACTCCGAAGTTCTGGACGGAGCGTTTGTTGACGGGGAGGAAGAAAAACCGGACCTCCGGAGGAAAGAGTTTCTCCTTCGTTACGGCTTCGCCCGGGCTGTCTGTCAAAACGCCCTGCTGAAAATCGGAGAAGATGTACACTTCCTTATTGAAATTACGCGTGGTCGCCAGAAATCTGGAGGCGATCCGCAGACCATCTTCAAGAGATCGTCGAATGGGCGATGGTCCGATCTCATCGATGTTCTTCTTGAGCAGTGCGAAGTCACGCGTGGCGATATCATAGCCCGGCGCGGTCGTTGCCGATGCGGAGAGCCTGACGAGGTAGATCTCGTCGCCTTCCGCAAAAAGATGATTGATGCTCTCTGCCGCTTGTCTTGCCTGGTTGAGGAGTTCCCCCTGCTCATTGCTCACCGTCATGCTGTACGAATCGTCAATGATGAATACGGCGCTCGTCCTGGCGTGCGTGCCGAGATTGCCGATGAGCGTGCCCCGCATCGTAGGTCGGGCAAATGCGATGACGAGAAGGAGGATGAGGAGTGTCCGAAGGATCAGCAACAGGATCTGGCGAAGCTTGAGCCGCCGGATTCTGGTCTTCTGCAATTCCTTGAGGAAGGCAAGCGTGCTGAACTCGACTGTTCGGAGTTTCCGCAGATTCAGCAGGTGCAACAGGATTGGAAGGGCCGCCGCGAGGAGTCCAAAAAGAGCTAGGGGGTTAAGGAATGTCATTGAGCGGCAGCACCTGAACAAGATACTCTATGATCGCGGATTGCGCTGGTCCGGAATATCATTGAAATGGCAGAGCAATCGCTCGTACAACATAGTGTGAAGATGAGCGAAAATCAAGTGAAGGGGCGTGGGCCTTCAACCTCTCCCCTGCGTTGCAATTCCATCTATATTTCGGTATTTTTTGTCCGCAATGCAAAACAACTCTCACACTATCTTCTTCCGACTGCTTCTGGTCTGTGCATGGATCCTTGTCGCGGCATTGCCCGATGCGACATCAGAAGCCTGCGCGCAATTGACAAAAACTGTCAAGACGATTCGGCCCGAATTCAGTCAAGCACCCGATCACATCCCGAATTTTCTCCCCTTCAAGTCTGTAAAGCGTCCCAAGGTTGCCGTGATCCTCAGTGGAGGAGGAGCGCGTGGGATAGCGAGCATTGGGGTCCTCAAAGTTCTTGAAGATGCAGACATACCGATAGACTTCATCGCCGGAACAAGTATCGGCAGCATCCTGGGAGCCCTGTACGCATCAGGCTATTCGATTGGGCAACTCCATGCGATGGTCGACACCACGAATTGGGACGATGTACTCAGCTTCTCTGACGATGCACGTCGATCAGATTTGTTCCTGGATCAGAAAGTTGCCGCCGATCGGAGCATTCTCACAGTGCGATTCGATGGTTTCGAGCCTGTTCTTCCTCAGTCGCTTTCGACAGGGCAGCGCCTAATGAACTATCTGAATTTGCTGGTTCTTCAAGGCATTTACCATCCGAACCCCAGTTTCGACGATCTTCGTATTCCCTTCCGTGCGGTCACGACGGACCTCGTGTCCGGAAAGTCAGTTATTCTCGACCGCGGCGATCTCACCGAGGCGTTACGTGCCAGCGCTTCGGTTCCGTTGCTGTTCAGCCCCGTTGCGCGCGATTCAGCACGATTAACTGACGGCGGGCTGGTTTCAAATATTCCTGTCGATGCAGCCCTGAAGTGGGGAGCCGACATCGTCATCGCCGTGGATGTCACGAGTCCCCTAAGACCATTATCAAAATTGAACGCTCCGTGGGAGATTGCCGACCAGATCCTCGGTATCACCATGCAGTTGTCAAATCAGCAGCAGCTTGCCAAAGCGAACATCGTCATCCGGCCGATTCTCGGTGCGCACTTGTCAGATGACTTCACAGATGTCGATTCTCTCATTGCTCAGGGGGAGATTGCGGCGAAGCCGGCTGTGGAGGATCTCAGGTTGCTCTTGCAGCGCAAAGCAGAGGATCAGTCCGCAAACGAGCCGGGCGAGGCTGTTTTCAAAAACGTACATCTGAAGTTCGATGCCCTGAGTCTCGATGATCGGTGGCTGACACCGGTCATGAACCTCGCGCGTGAAAACGAAATCCCCGAGCAAAAACTTCGTGCACTCGTCGAGACAATTTACAGGTCAGGCGACTTTGAAGATGTTCGAATCGACGTAGAAACAGATTCGGGATCGACATCGCTTCAGCTGGTTGCTCTGCCTACTCCGATCATCCGCTCGATTGACATCGCGGGAACAAAGCTTGTTGGCCTCGATACCCTGAACGCTGTTTTCCAGCCGCTGATTGGCCGTCGGCTCAATTTCCATAAGAGCCGAAAGGTTCTGGAGTCTGTTCTCTCGATCTATCGTGATCGCGGGTACTCCCTCGCGAGAATCCAGGAAGCCGTTCTGGACAGGGCATCGGGAAAAGCGCACGTGCAGATCGATGAAGGGATCGTGTACCGGAGGGACATCAAAGGAACGAGCAAGACAAAGGACTACGTGATCTGGCGCGAGCTTCCCTGGAACGAAGGGGACGTGTTCCAGGTTCGGAAAATTGGAAGCGGCATATCCAATCTGTATGGCACGAATCTCTTTGAACAAGTCTCCATTGGCACGCAGCTGGAGGGGGTGCAGGGTGAACACCAGGTGGTGATCATCAAGGTGCGGGAACGAAGCACGGAGTTAATTCGTCTGGGGTTGAGAATTGACAACGAGCGGAGCATTCAACCTTCCGTGGACATTCGTGACGAAAACCTGGGGGGCGTTGGAGCTGAACTCGGATTTCGCACGCTGGTTGGATCGCGCAATCGCAGTTTCTTGACCGAGTTCACCTCCACAAGAATCTTCAATTCCTATCTGACGTTTGGTCTCAAGGCGTACTATACTCTCCACGATGTGAACGTCTACGGAGAAGAGCCGCTCGGTGACCCCAGAGATTGGAATCGTGTCAGGATCGGAGAGTATCGCGAATTGAAGGAAGGGGGCTCGGTCACGTTCGGTATGCAGTTACAGCGTCTAGGCACGGTTACGGTCGAAGGCAGACTGGAGAATCAAAGGGCGTGGAGTTTCTTCGGTCAACCGTTCTCGACGGGAGATTTCACAATCGGCACGCTCAAGTTCGGTCTAAAGGTCGACAATCAGGATGTGTTTCCATATCCGCGTAAAGGCGTTCTCATGAATTTCTCCTACGAGTCCGCCTTCATGCCAGTGCAGGGGAATGCGGGGTTTACGAAAATGTGGTTCTCGTACGATTGGTATCAGACGTATTTTGGCAGACACACTATCCATCCGCGGATTCGGTTTGGGTTTGCCGACGAAACCTTGCCGATCACTGAACAATTTTCACTTGGTGGTCAGGACAGCTTCTACGGTCTTCGGGAGGACAACAGCCGGGGACGTCAATTGATGGTTGCTAGCCTCGAGTACCGCTACCACCTTCCAGTCAAGGTCTTCTTCGACACCCACGTTTCGATTCGATACGATCTTGGTTCTATTTGGACAGCCCCCTCAGAGGTGCGTCTCGTGGATCTCCGTCATGGGATTGGCGCCGCACTGGCGCTTGACACTCCGATCGGACCCGTCGAATTCTCCCTCGGGCAAAGCTTTTTCTTCCGCAAGGATCTCTTGAACAATCCAATCAGTCTGGGCCCACTTCTCGGCTATTTCAGCATCGGGTACGCATTCTGAGATCTGTAACGAATTGAGTCATTTCCCGTAGTACCTGGAAACACGTTTCCACCAAGAGGCCGATATGGAGAACCTTTCAGGGGTTCATTCGCCACGCACAATTCGAATAGTTTACACCGCTGCATCAATCGTTGTGTTAGTCCTGACACTCTTCCATGCATTGAATGTTCTTTTCTTCAAAGCGACAAGCAATGATCAGTGCGGCTGGCTGACTCGCGACAAAAGTCTGCCAGGTCTCGAAATCACCCAGATAGTTCCCGGGGGTGTGGCAGATCGAGCTGGGCTGAAGGAGGGTGACATCCTTCTGGCCATCAACGGCAAGCAGTTCACTCGCACGGAAAGTGCGATGATGATCATTAACAGCGTCAAACGGAATGACTACGCCGAGTACACCGTCGAACGCGCTGGAACGGTTTTCAAGGCGCAGGTGCAGGTCTTGAAAGTGTTCGACGTCCGCTATCTGGTGAACTTTCTCCTCGGTTTCGGTTTCCTTGTGGTCGGTCATATCGTTGTCTGGTCCAGGCCACAGGGGCTGGTCCAACGCATGTTTGGTCGGTACGGCATCTTTGCAATGCTGCTCCTCGGATTGTCCCAATTTGACTTCCAGGGAGTCCTGCCTTGGGTCTATTACTTATATGCCTCGGCACTTGTCGTGGGATGGGTTTTTTCCATCCCGACGATGGTTCTCTTCTTTCTTCATTTTCCGGTGAAGACCAAGGCTGCAAGTTGGAAATGGCTAAAGGTTGCACTGTATCTGTACAGCATCGTTACGTTCATCCCGCCGATTCTCCGGCTTTTTTTCAGCTGGACAGAACCCTATCCAGGATTCGTCATGGTGATCCTGAATCTCACCCCAGGCGTGTTCTTTTTTGGCGGATTGACCATTTTCGCCGTCAACTATTTTCGCAGCATCGAGCGGTCGCGACGAAAGCAGGTAAAGCCCGTCTTCTACAGCGTCGTCATCGGCATCCTGACCGTTGTCTA
>JAPLFP010000287.1 GCA_026390585.1 Ignavibacteriales bacterium
ACTCTATTTACTGATTCCACGACTAATTTACCGATTCCACGACTCTAATTGCCGCAACCAAAAGTTGGTTTCTGCAATTAGAGTCGTGTAATTCCGGGTCCGGAAACCCGCATTGTACCGTTGGCGTTTTGAAATTACACAACATTTCCCGGGCGACGAGGATGATGATGAGGCGGCCGAAGTGATGACGGGCAAAAAACTTGTTTCGGGAGAAGACGCCAGAAGCGTCAGTCAGATAGAGGTGTCACCGCGAATCCAGAGAATTGCCAAGGAATCACGGAATTTGGAAATCAACACGGTTCTCGGAAGATTAGCGAGGATTTTGGAATGCCAACCAGGATGAAATCTCAACTGAAGTCCGGATCTACGTGACCTTGTCTTCCGGTCCTTGTCCCCATCTCGGGAAGCGGTACTCTCGCACGATTTGCCCGAATCGCCAAAACCTTTCGAAAGCGGATTCTGTCCATCTGAATGCGCTGTTGTGGCGTAGACTAGTTGCGGGCATCCAAGTATTAAGGTGCATACGGAAGCTGTAGTCGATTTCCACACACAAGTCCAAGACACGCTTGTCTAGTGTTGTTTACCACCACAGAGTATATCTAGATTATTGTGCCTATGTTCTGTCGATCGTAGTTGTCGCACCCAAAAGGTGTATCTCCGACTCGAGTCTGGTCAGCCCTTTCATAATCGTATCAAACGAGGGTTTGTTCCCAAAGAGCATGTCCTGCATACTGAGATAATCTTCTGCAAGTCGTGCCATTGTCTCGGATGATGGCACAAGTCGTATCTTCTCCAGCGTAGCATCCTCGTATTGCGCCCACGACGAATGGTAGAATTTCTGGTTGAAGGAAGCCACCGTGTTGAGTAGTTCCATGTCTGCAAAAGCCTCATCCAGGGTTGGTGTTTGCGATAGCATGTAGAGGTCATAATAGTGTCGCGCATACCTCTCTGGAACCTTCCCTTTAACTCGGTGCGCTTCTTTGTGAAGGATGACAGCTTTCTCCCAGAACGTCCTCTTGGCTTGTACCGTCCGGATAACCGTGGCAACTTGCTTGAACTGGCGAGGGTAAAGCTCAGCAGCGTACGGCTGAATCGTTGTGTTCGTAGATGGAGTCCATGCAGCCAAAGCACCGATTTCCAGTCGTATTTCGGGCGTGATGCTAGAATTACGGAACAGGCGCGGATACACAATACAAATCGTCTGTCTGTCATTCTCTTCAATGTAAAATCGAACGGATTCTCCGACATATTTCTCTGTAAGGCTTCTGAGATTTGGCATAAGAGATGAGGCCAGGTACTCCTCGGTTTTCCTATTTACCACATCATTGAACGCTTCTTGTTGCGCGTTCGTTCTCTTATCATAGGGTCCATCTCTGGAATACCCAAGCAACCGCCAATCAAGGATCAAATCTATGTCCTCAGAAAAGCGTCGTACAGCGTGATACCCCTTGGATAGACTTGTTCCTCCTTTGAAACAGAAACGTGTCGCATCTCGGCTCTGATGGAAAAGAATATCCAGGAAAAGACATACCCAGAAGTCCTTTTCCATAATTGCATCGCTAATGCCCATGTTAAAAGCTGCATTTCCAAAGAGCATCTGCCTATTTGTGGGGCTCTCATTTGCTATCTGGTACATGCTACCGCCAGGATCTTTCTGATTTCTTCAGCGATCCACACTCTGCTCGTCCTGGATTCAAGGGCTAGCCTCGTCCTCTCGGTGTCAGACAGCAAGCTGCCAATCTTTGCTCTCGCAGAATCATTCATTCCGCTTCTGTCGAGAGCCTTAATGGCTTCTATGATCAATGCGCTCTTGGCGGAAATCCCCGCTATTTCCTTCGGCGGAACGTGCTTGAAATAGAGCTTGATCCCTCCAAGGTCTACTTCTTTGTTTGTCCCGCTGCTCACAAAGTGATACTCCGCCGGGACCTGCGTCGAAAGTCCCAACGCGTTCAATGCGGTGTTTCCACTTGGCGCGATTGTCCACCGGTTCTTGCTTGCAATCTTCTTGGCAACATCGAGAGGAGATGGTTCTACCTCTTCCTGCAAAAAGGAACTGTAGTATGGACTCTTATAGATGCCCCTTTTCACTCGAAACAGTTTGCCTTCTGCAGTCAGTTTTGAGGCGGCTTCTTTCACGCCCGAGTAGTTCCCAAGGTCACGGAAGTCCGCCAGCAGGTAGATGCTGTTCTTGTGACCGTGTTTTATGTGGTCTTCAATTCTTTGCTTGATAGTATCTGGTTTCATCTCATCACCTCGTGACCATTATTATATCAAAATGGTCATTGAATAGCAAGTCCCAAGGTCACGGAAGTCCGCCAGCATGTAGATGCTGTTTTTGTGACCGTGTTTTATGTGGTCTTCAATTCTTTGCTTGATAGAATCCGGTTTCATCTCATCACCTCGTGACCATTATCATATCAAAATGGTCATGAGATAGCAGG
>JAPLFP010000075.1 GCA_026390585.1 Ignavibacteriales bacterium
TATAGAGTTGATCACGTGTTATCGGAACTTCCTCTACATCATATCCGAGATCGTCGGCGAGCATGATGAGCGAGGCTCTCGTAATGCCGTCCAGGACCGGCGCAAGATCAGGAGTGAATATCCTGTTTTCCCGAACAATGAACAGATTCTCTCCCGTGCACTCTGCGACATATCCCTGAGGATCGAGCAAAATTGCTTCCTCGAACCCCAGTCTCACAGACTCAGTCTTCGCGAGAACACTGTTCGCGTAGTTTCCTGAAATCTTCGCCTTCGTCATCATGACATTCGGGTGATGGCGTGCAAACGATGCAATGTTGGCCCTGACACCGTGCTCCAGAGCTTCCTTCCCCAAATAGTTCTTCCATTCCCAGACAGCAATTCCTACGCTTGGCTTTCCGCCGTCGATATTGAGATTCCATCCCCCATCCGTGAGATAGATCAGAGGTCGGATGTAACATTCATTCATCTCATTAACACCGACCGTCCATTTTATCGCTTCAGCAAGTTCGTCGGCCGTATACGGAATGCTCCGGAATCCAAGGATGCTCGCAGATTGAACGAGCCGCTCGCAATGCTCCCGAAGTCGAAAAACCGCAGGTCCGTCCTCCGTCTCATAGCACCGAATCCCTTCGAAAACACCGACGCCGTAATGTAGTGCCGGTGTCAGGAAATGGACAGTAGCCTTGTCATACTCTACCAGTTCGCCATTCATCCAGACATATTTTGATTGCATTCCCATAACAACCCCCTTTTACTTCTCAGTGATTCGATCGATGATCTCTTTTGTCATCTCCTGTGTCGTCAACTTCCCCCCAAGGTCAGCAGTCCTGCATCCATCTGTGATGGCACGGTCGGCAGCTGCCTCAATTGCGAGCGCCTCCTGTTCAAGTCCAAGGCTATGCCGCAACAACATGGCTGAGCTCAGGATGGAGCCGATAGGATTCGCTAGTGCCTTGCCGGCGATATCAGGAGCGGACCCGTGAATCGGCTCATAGAGACCGGGCCCCTTGTCGCCAAGGGATGCCGAGGGGAGCATGCCCATCGATCCCGCAAGGACAGAAGCCTCGTCTGTGAGGATATCCCCAAACGTGTTTTCCGTAACCATGATATCGAAACTCGCTGGAGAGGTGATCAAACGCATTGCGGCGGTATCGACCAACATATGCTCGATGGCGACTTCAGGGTTCCTCGTCGCAATGTCGGATGCGATCTGACGCCAGAGACGCGAGGTCTCCAGCACATTTGCTTTATCCACAGATGTCACCTTCTTCTTCCGAGAGCGCGCAAGCCGAAAGGCCAGTTCAACAATGCGTACTATTTCGTAGTCGTGATAGGCCATCGTGTCAACCGCCCGCTCTCCCGTTCGCTCTTTTATGCGGCCTTTTGGCTCCCCAAAATACAGGCCCCCCGTGAGCTCCCGGACAACAATCATATCCACTCCTGCGAGTCGGTCAGCCTTCACCGGTGAAGAGTTGAGAAGTGCGGGATGGGAACGCACGGGCCTGAGATTGGCATACAACCCCAATCCCTTCCGAATTGCCAGCAAGCCCTGTTCAGGACGCACGGGCGAATTCGGATTGTCCCATTTCGGTCCCCCTACCGCTCCAAGGAGCACAGCATCTGATGCCTTGCAGGCCTGCAACGTCTCTTCCGTCAGGGCAACACCGTGCTTCTCGATCGAGCATCCTCCAATGAGGTGCTCGGTGAATGTGAATTGGTGTCCACCGCGCTCAGCGATCGTTCGCAACACCTGCACTGCGGACGATGTTACTTCAGGTCCAATGCCATCACCAGGAAGTACAACAAGGGTCGCTTTCAAAAGTCTCCCGTAGTTTTCTGAGTATCGTTCAAGTCAGGAGCAATCCGTATTCAACACTGTCAGCGAGTGCCTGCCAGCTCGCTTCGATGATATTCGCGCTCGCTCCAACGGTGCTCCAACGTTTCACGCCATTTTGAGTGTCGATGAGAACTCGCGTTACAGCCGCTGTTCCGTTCTCACCGTCAAGAATCCTCACCTTGTAATCCGCGAGGTGAAAATCATTCAGCGAAGGATAAACCGGGCACAGGGCTTTGCGGATCGCGGCATCGAGCGCATTCACCGGGCCGGTCCCATCTGCCACCGTGTGAAGAATCTCCGTTCCGACTTTTACTTTGATGGAAGCTTCGGCGAACAATCCGCGTCCCTGGCGATGTTCGACGTTCACGGCGAAGTCTATCAATTCGAACGGCGGCTTGTATTCCGGCTGTTGCCGTTTCAGCAGCATCGCCACCGACGCTTCCGCTGCTTCGAAGGAAAACCCTCTAGCCTCCAGAGTCTTGATCGTATTCAGTACTTCCGTCACGCCGGATCCGACAGAGGTATTGAGTCCATACTCCTCGGCCTTGCTGAGAAGATTTCCGCGCCCGGAAAGTTCAGAGACAACCACTCGAAGTCGGTTTCCCACGAGCGCAGGATCAATATGCTGATACGATTGCTCATTTCTCCGGATTGCCGCTACGTGGATACCTCCCTTGTGGGCGAAGGCCGACTTCCCGACATACGCAAGATGTTCATCGGGAGAGAGGTTGGCCACTTCTGCGACGAAGTGCGAGAGTTCCGTCAGTTTCTGGAGATTGCCCTCCGGGAGACAATTCATCCCCATTTTCAATTCGAGATTGGCGATGATAGACACCAGGTTCGCATTTCCACATCGTTCT
Organism: Ignavibacteriales bacterium; assembly: GCA_026390585.1. Lineage (GTDB taxonomy): Bacteria > Bacteroidota > Ignavibacteria > UBA10030 > UBA10030 > UBA9647. Next base: position 2,698 of record JAPLFP010000075.1, read on the forward strand.
CCGTACCCGTTCATTGTTCCCTGGACATGCGTGCACCCTTCTGCTATGGCGGCAAGGGAATTTGCCACAGCGCATTCCGCATCGTTGTGCGTGTGAATTCCGAGAGGGACGGATATTGTGCTTTTCACCGAGCGAACCATCGACGCGACATCCCATGGCATGGTCCCGCCGTTCGTGTCACACAAAACGATTATCTCTGCTCCACCGGTGGACGCCGCCCGAACAGTCGCGAGTGCATACTCCTTGTCAAGGCGATAACCGTCGAA
>JAPLFP010000304.1 GCA_026390585.1 Ignavibacteriales bacterium
GAAGCGTCATGGATGGACGATCAGGGGAAACAGAGATGGTACTGCACGAGATGCCACAAGAGTTTTCTTTGGGGTATGCTTTGTGAGACTCACTCCCGATGAAAAACAGCAACACTTTTTGAGCATTATACCCGCAATGACTCAGAGCGTGGTGTCATTGCGAGCGCAGTTTGCGAAGTCCCGCTTTTGGATTCCGCACACGGGCGGGATTCAAAAAGCGGAACAATCTATCGTGAGCAACAAGGACAAAGGATGAAGATACATGACGTCACGACCCCGACTACGTCTGGGTAGACTCCGCGTGACCCTCCGTGAGATTCAAGTGGAGGGACGTGCTCCGTCACGTCCGCTAAAGAGGTAACAAGCCTGCCTTGTATTGAGCCATCGACTCAGGTCGACGGCTGCGGGCCAACGAAACCCCGGAGGGGTTTTGATTACGCAGAGAGCCGTTCGTTTCAACGAATGGCGGAGACATCTCGAGGCAAGGTTCCGGGATAATCCTCTCTGTGCCTGAATGTCACCTATGCAGCAGTCTCATTGCATGAGCCCACGTGTTCGTGCGGTACAAAAAAATGCCACGCCAGGACACCAGGCGTGGCACAAAAAGTCGATTTAGCTAGAACAATTACTTCGTGTCCAGAATCAGTGGCAGACCATCTTTTCCGGCGCCGATGATAATCACCTTGGCGTTTTGAGAAGCTGCGATCTTCTCTGTTGCCTCAATCCCCTTCCAGCGCAACAGCGGCTCACTGATGCCGCGGGTTACGATGTTCTGAAAATCAGAAATACCCTGAGCTTCAATTCTCTTTCGTTCAGCCTCTTGTTTTTCTTTCGTCAGGACGAACTGCATCCGCTGGCTTTCTTGTTCCGCTCGCAGTTTCTCTTCGATAGAAGCCGTAAGGCCGGCCGGCAGCCCAATGCGTCTGAGTGGTGTGGCTTCAATGGTGATGCCTCGTGGTTCGACGAGTTTCTCGAGATCCGACATAATTGTCTGCGCTAGAATCTCGCGCTCGGATGTGTACAGTGCACGGGCATCGTATCCTGCAGTCACTCCGCGGGAGACAGATCGAATCTGAGGCATGAGGAGGATCTCAACGTAGTTCTCTCCGACAGATTTGTATACCTCCGCAGCTTTCTCGGGGTTCAGATGATAAAGCGCGCTAATTTCCAGCTGGATGGTCAATCCTTCTTTGGAAGGAACATCCATCGTCTCCTTGAGCTCCTCCGTCTTCACGCTGAATTTGACCACACGCGCGAGTGGGTTGATGAGGTTGATGCCGGCTTTGAGAGTAGTTTGAGAAACGGAGCCAAAGAAATCAACAACGCCAACATTTCCGGCGGGTACAACTGTGATCATCTGGCCGAAGGCAAGCAAGGAAAAGATCACAGCGGCGACTCCGAAGATCGCCGATGATCCACGGGACAGTTGGCTGGAACTGGCTCCCTTGCGGGCGGACCACCACGCAATGAATGAGCCTACGGCGACGAGAACGCTAAGAATGAAAAACATATGAACCTCCTCTTGATGTTGAAATGATAGCTCTGCTGCAGGAATGCTCTTGTTTCAACGAGTCCGTTGGTATTGGACCATCAGTCAATTGTACGGAAAGTTGTGTCAGCAGTTATGGTGTGTTTCCGATTTAATCTTCTATTAACCCCCCAAAACACGGGTTTTGCGGGCCTTTTCGAACTTCCCCCCCTCGTGGTTCATCCTGCTTGGTTCGATTCTCGTGAAGAAGGCATCCGATCAAGGCCATCTCTCATAGACGAGGAATCGCCATTTATACGTGGATCACAAGCACCTCATCATTGGCAACGTACACATTTTTGGATTGCGGAGCAACGTCGCTGCGATCATGCAGTTCGGTGGTGGAGGGGGAGAAGGTTTTTCAGTATCTTGATGCCATGAAAGGAGACTTCAATGATCCGACTGGCAATTGAGGCTGCGCTGGAGGCGGGAAAATTCCTGAAGCAGAGCGTCGGGAACATAAAGACGGTGGAAACGAAACTCGGTCAAGAGACGAATCTGGTGACCGAAATCGACAAGAAATCGGAAGAACTTATTATCGGAATGATCAGGAACAAATATCCTGATCACGATTTCCTCGCAGAGGAATCCGGAAGTCACGACCGGAAGTCCGAGTATCGATGGATCATCGACCCGCTTGACGGGACGCTGAATTTTACCCACGGCGTTCCCCTCTATTCTGTTTCAATCGCCGTTGAGCGTCGGGGTGAGATCGTTGCGGGGGTGGTCTACGAACCGAATCTGGGCGAGTTGTTCACGGTCGAGAAGGGGAAAGGGGCACTTCTTAATCAGAAGCCGATCCGTGTTTCGAAAGTTGACCGGCTTATCGAGAGCATGCTGGTGACAGGATTCCCCTACACGATTCGTGACAATCCGAACAACGCAGTACAACATTTCGTCAATATGCTCATGAAGGCTCAGGGCATTCGCAGGCTTGGTTCGGCAGCGGTCGATCTTGCGTACGTCGCATGCGGTCGCTTTGAAGGATTCTGGGAAGTCTCTTTGAGCCCATGGGACATGGCTGCCGGCGTACTTCTCGTTCAGGAAGCGGGAGGGCGGTTTACGGATTTCCGCGGAAGTGCATCAAGCGTGTACGGTAAACAGGTGCTCGCGACAAACGGATTGATTCATGATGCACTTGTTGGTATTCTTGAGCGTGGATTCTCAGAGGGAGTTGCTACATCCAGGTCTTGACGCCCCCTTTTTCCACATAGCTGAGGATCAGGGGCTTCTGTTTGGGGGGTGCGGACTGAACTCGAAATGCGTCGCGGATGCGTTCGCGTGTGGGCTCGATCGCCGCGTCCTTGTCTGTGTAGAATGTTGCTAGCACGTCGCCGCCTTCCACTCCATCACCGACCTTCTTCGTCAGGACAATTCCCGCCTTTGGATCTATGGCGTCCTCTATCCTGGCTCTCCCGGCTCCAAGCGTAATGCTGCTGATGCCAAGCTCGAGAGTATCGATCCCTCCAATGTAACCATTCTCCATCGTTTTTACTTCGATAGCATGTTTGGGGAGGGGATATCTCTCAAGATTTTCGAGTGCGGAAACGTCACCTCCCTGCGCTGCGACGATTTCAAGGAGCTTCTTAAAGGCTGAGCCATTGTCAATGCTGGCGCGCGACAGAGCGACTCCTTCGGCGATGGTGCCTGCCTTCTTCCCGAGCATGAGCATGGCGCCGGAAAGCACGTGCGTCACCTCCATCAGATCGCTCGAAGCATCGCCTTTTCCCCGCGATCCCTTCAAACACTCAACGGACTCGACCACCTCCAGCCAGTTGCCAATCGTGGATCCAAGCGGTTGATCCATGCTTGTGATGAAAGCAACGGTCTCCTTGCCAAACCCGGTTCCTATTCGCACGAGCGTCTGAGCAAGCTCCAGCGAGCGATCGTACGACTGCATGAAGGCCCCACGACCAGTCTTCACATCAAGGACCAGTGCGTCGATTCCCTCAGCGAGTTTTTTGCTCATGATGCTGCCGGCAATGAGCGGGATGCATTCAACGGTAGCGGTAACATCGCGGAGTGCGTACATCTTCTTATCGGCGGGGACGATCTCATTCGTTTGCCCGATCAGGACGGCCCCAACCGTGCGGATAACGGACTTATACTCCGCGATTGAGAGCGCCGTACGGAAGCCTGGGATGGATTCAAGCTTGTCGAGTGTGCCGCCGGTATGTCCAAGGCCCCGGCCTGAAATCATTGGAACCGGCACGCCGCAGGCGGCCACGATGGGAGCGAGAATAAGAGAGACTTTGTCGCCAACGCCGCCTGTCGAATGTTTGTCGACCTTGATGCCAGGAATATTCGTGAGGTCTATGACATCGCCTGAATGGAGCATCAATTCGGTGAAAGTGAGGGTCTCTTCTTCGGTCATACCGCGAAAGAAGCAGGCCATCAGAAAAGCAGACATCTGGTAATCTGGTATGCCCCCCGTAACATACTCCTGGATCAGCCAGCGTAGCTCTTCTTTCGTGAGCGTGCCGCCTTCCCGTTTTTTTCTGATGAGCTCGACGGCGATCATTAGACTCTCCCTGAAATCTGCAACGATCCAGAACGGATCTGGCGCTCGACCAAAAAGACTCCACAAATCGTTTTTCCGTCAACGATGACGTGGTTCTCAATCATCCGGATGACTTCATCAATGGGAATTGCCTTCACCGTCAGATCCATCTCTCCCTCCTCGAGTCGCTGTCCTTCCGGCAACTTCTTCAATCCTGTTGCCACATAGAGGTGCAACTGTTCGTTGCAGAATCCCGGTGTGGTGTAGATTGCTGTCAACTTCGTCAGTGTCCCGGCACTGTATCCCGTTTCTTCCTCGAGTTCACGGCCAGCGCAGACCTTCGGATCCTCGCCAACGGATAACTTTCCTGCCGGAAGTTCAAAAAGATTCTTCTTCACCGGATAGCGGAACTGGTTGACGAGCAGCACTGAGCCGTCCTCAAGAAGAGGAACCACGACGGCGCCTCCGGGATGTTCTGCGACTTCACGTACACCACGGTTGCCTGACGGCTCTTCAACCTCGTCAACGACAAGATTGAAGACGGTCCCGCTGTACCGCCTTTCGCTTCGAAGAGTCTTAGTGTGTGACATTCAAGGGACTTGTGAGATGAACAACGCGCTGCGGTATGGCCATCTGGATGTTCTCATTCAGGAATGCCCTGTAGATCTGCTCGCGGAGAGAGGTTTCGATTGGAAACTTCTTACGGTAGTCGCCGGTACGGCCATTCAATTGAAGATTCAGCGATGACTCACCGAACCCGATAAGGAAAACCGATGGTGGCGGAGACTTAAGCACGTCCGGATGTTCTTGTGCGAACCGCAGCATGATTGCCTTTACTCGATCGATGTTAGTTCCGTATGCCACAGAGACGTCTACGAAAACCCGGATGTGTTCAGACGGGTACGAATAATTGATGATCTTCCCTTTGATCAGCTCTGCGTTGGGGAACACGATGAGGTTGTTGTCAAAGTCGAGCACTCTCGTGCTGCGAATGCCGATTTCCTGCACATCACCGATTTCACCTGTCGGAAGTTTGATACGGTCGCTCACCCGAAATGGGCGATCCGTCATGATGACGAATCCGCCGATCATGTTGGCGATCGTTTCCTGTGCTGCGAGGGCGATGGCAAGTGAGCCAACGCCCAGGGAAACCACAAGACTGCTGACATCCTGTTCGAAATGATGCAGGACCGTGATGACCGAGATTAAGACGATCAGGATGGTGATGAGGCGGTTGAGCAGGGGGAGGAGTGCCTCATTGATTTTCGACGATGTCCGCCGTGCATGCCGTTCAATGAAGTACTTCACTGAGGTGTCGGCGATGCGAATAAACAAAACCGTCACAACGGCTACAAAGCAAACAAAGATGACCCCTTGTGCATATCCCAGCCACTGGTGTGCAGTGATGTCGGCGGCATTTGCTGCGTGCGACAACTGCTCCGTCGCCAGGTAGAGGCCGGCAACAACCGCGATCCACTTGATGCGGTCGAGAACTATTTCGAGGATGATGTCGTCGAGATCACTTGCGGTCTTTGCGGCGAGGCGTCGGCCGACCGTGCTCAGGAGCCTTTTGGCGATCCATCCGAGCACCATCGCAGCGACAAACATCAAAAATGCACTCACCGCATGGAATAACATGCCATCGCCAAGATATGTCCGTAGTGCTTCCATGGTGGTCAGAAATTTCCCCGACTGCCCGGTTTTACGACGGGGAGCCCCTCCTTGCACAGGGGGCACTCCTCTGGTTTGTAGGTAACGACGTCAAGTTGCAGTACAGAAAAGTGCTTGGCATCAAAGCTGATTTTGCCATTGCTCCGGTCGACGATATAGCCCACCCCGGCCAGCCGGGCATCAGCCTTCTTCACCAGGTCAACAATCTCGAAAACGGATCCTCCTGTTGTCACAACATCCTCCACGACGAGGACACGTTCTCCGGGATGGATCTCAAAGCCGCGCCGAACTTCCATCTTGCCGTCCTGGCGTTCTGCGAAAATCGTGCGAACCTGGAGCATTCTGCCCACCTCCGTGCCAACGACAACACCTCCAATGGCGGGAGAGATCACCAGCTCCACGTCTGCATATTCGAAGTGCTTCGCGATCTCCCCGCAGAACAAGTGAAGGTATTTGGGATATTGAAGCACCCGTGCGCACTGGAAATACTGTGCGCTGTGAAGGCCGGATGTGAGTCGGAAATGCCCCTCGAGAAGGGCTTTTGTCTCGCGAAAAACGTCGAGGACCTGTTCTTTCGGAAGTTTCACGGCGATTGAAGGTTGAAGGTGAAAGAATAGTTGTTCAACAATGTGCTGAAGATAGCAAGAAGTCGTCTGATGTGCAACGAGGAGACCTGGGCATTGTTGGTCGGGGAGGCGGATATGACCACAATGAAAAAGATGCGTCGCGGAGTTACCTCATCATCCGGAGAGTACCCGGAGTGTGGCAACCACTGCCTCTTCAGAGTTCGTCGATGGCTTTTGCCAGGGTGAAGTCGAGAAGAGTAAGGCCTCCTGCGCTATGCGTCGACAAGGTAAGATGGACCCTATTCCAGCGAATGTCAATATCGGGGTGATGGTTGAACTTCTCGGCAATCAGCGCAACAGAGTTTACGAATTGTATTGCCCGGACAAAATCCTCAAACTCCCAGGTTCTCCGTATTTCATTTCCCGCCAAGGACCAGCCATCGAGCTGCTTGAGCTCAATGGGTATCTGGTCCTCGTGCAAGAGAATCCGACTCACATTGGATCTCATCGAAGTCCGGGCTGCCTCACAACATGGAAGTGATCGTCGTGCTCTCCGTCGGCATAGGGATCAGGCCCGAGCTGATCAGAACAATGACTGCCACAATAGCTAGCACCATGAAGACAAGACCGATGATCAGGATCCAGAACATCAGCGTATAGAGCCTTCGCAGGGCACCGAGGGCATTCATGAGATGCGGAATATCTTGCCCCATTGTGTCGACGACCAGGCGGAAAGACTTGCCGGCGTTCAAGGTCCATATTCCGATCAGAAGCTCGGGTGTGAGCAAGATCATGTAGAACAACCCGATCCAAGCATTGACAAACATGAAACCTAGACCGGCGAGTCCAACCAGCGCGCTCGCGACGACGTAGAAATAACCCACAAAATTCATTTTTTTCGACAGGGCACGAATGACATTATCCTGCACCAAGGTGAATTCATAGCTGGGCCCAGTGGGCTTAGAGCCCGGCAGCTGAGCGGCCTGGTTCTGATCGGGATGTTGGGATGGTTCTCGAGGCGTTTGCGGTTCAAGATTGGGGGGCTGGGTCATTGTGGAACCTCCTTGTTGTTGGACAAACTGCGCATGAGTTTTCGAGCTGGAACGAGAATCGAACACCTTCTGGATCTGCCGCACGGGCGGCGGTCACTACAAGGCGACAGGCGATTTGTGATTGAGTTTCTCGTACTCGCTTCTGAGAATGATGTGTTTCGAATCGATTGCCCTGTCGACGGAGAGAACACCGTTGAGATGGTCGATCTCGTGCTGGAGAAGCTCCGAGAATGACCCCACAGCCCGTAGCTGCTTCTTCTTTCCCTGTTCATCGACGAATGCCACCTCGATGGAGTAGTTCCTCTCGACGTGCACGAGAATCTCGGGAAAAGAAAAGCAATCGTCCCAGAGTCGGAATTTCTTCCGGCTTCTTTTGACGATGATTGGATTGATCAACGGTCCGGTGTAATCGGCATTGACAAAAATAACTCTTTCTGAGGCTTCAATCTGAGGAGCAGCGATGCCACGGCCGAATCCGTGTCGTGAACGGAAACCTGAGAGTGTGTCACGAAGATCTGCAATGATTGACTGAATCTCGCCGGCGCGGGGCGATTTGACCGCAGCGCAGGACTGTCGAAGGATGGGGTTACCGAGGAGTAGGATTTCTCTCACAGGCATCGGAGGAGCTCCGGACGTGACACACCAATGTACTCAAATTGCGAAATCGAAGCAAACAGTACGCGGCGGCTTCCCGGTTAGCCCGCTCTCATCATCTACGCAGCAAATCCCGAGACTCTGTGGACTCTGCCGAGCTTCTGCCCAAGAAACTGTTCACCGACCTCGGTGAACTTGAAGGGGACGTCGCTCACAAAAAACTGAAGGTTTGGCTTCAGCTTGCTGGGATTCTTCAGATTTGAGTCGTCGAGCAGCCGAATCACAGTGCGAGCAGTGGCTTCTCCCGAATCAATGAGCGTCACTGTCTGATGAAGTACCTTGCTGATGACGTCTTTCAGAAGTGGATAGTGAGTACATCCGAGGATAAGTGTGTCGATTTTCTCCAGCGTTAGCGGGAACAGGTATTCCTTGGCGATGAGCTCGGTTGCCTTGTGGTCAATCCAGCCTTCTTCTGCAAGGGGCACAAACAGCGGACATGGTTGGCTGAAGGTCTGAATCGCGGGATCGATTTGCCGCAGAGCGTTGGGGTAGGCATTACTTGTGACCGTTCCCATCGTTCCGATGATGCCGACGCGCTTTTTTGAAGTCGCGCTTGCGGCGGCTTCTGCGCCGGGGAAGATGACCCCAACCACAGGGACTTTGGCACGCTTCTGCACGATGTCAAGCGCTACAGCCGAGACCGTGTTGCAGGCGATCACGATCATCTTTACGTTGTGCCCGAGAAGGACGTCTGTGTCCTGAGCCGCATATTCGCGCACGACCTGCGGAGACTTCGGACCATAGGGGACGCGAGCGGTGTCGCCGAAGTAGACAATGTTTTCGTGTGGCAGATGGTGGGTCAAGGCCCGTACCACCGTCAGTCCGCCAATGCCGGAATCAAACACACCGATGGGTCTGGAATTACTCATAATCGCTCCTGAGTGGTCAACTACTGCATCACAAGTTCTGATTCAGTCAGATCGTTGATGGCGTTCAAAATCTCTTGCCGCACGTACGTCCGTTGTTGATTGTCGCCAAGCTTGTTGCCATTGAAGTCGAGAACATAGAATGAGTCGACAATGCCGTCGACCCGTGTGGCGATCTTCGCAAGCGAAATATTCAATCCGAGCATTGACATGGTGCCTGTGATTCGGTACAAAAAGCCCAGCATATCGGGTGCATAGACGTCAATGATCGTGAAGCGGGGATGGTCCTCGAATTCGACGTCGACGCGAACATTCGGGTTTGCCACTTTGCTGCGGCGCTTCCACCGCATCCGGTGGCGATGGAGCAGTTGCTCAATGTCTGCAGTCTCCTCAAAAACAAAATTCAGTTCCTGGTGTATCTTTTCGCAGCGGTCTGTGCTGAGCTCTGTTTTGGAGACGAAATCTGCCACACGGAACCGGTCGATAATCATACCGTCGTTGCGCGTGAAGATCTGAGCGTCCAGGATATTTGCATCGTTGGCAGATAATACTCCGCAAAATCGTGAAAGGGCGAATGGTGCGTCACGGGCGATGACCGTGACTTCCGTGTGATCCTGTTTCTGCATGAAAATCGTGCTGACAGTTTCGGCGGTGCCAATGTGTCGGATGTGCTCCGCAATTTCTGCCGCATCAAACGTGGCGAGATAGGCAGGGTTCTCAACGGCATCCAGATGATCGCGTGCTTGTCCTTCCGGAAGCGTGGACTTCAGCTCTGTGACGAGGTCCTGAACCACGGTCTCGCGACGGTCTGCCTCTGCCTGGACGAATTCTTCTCGTGTGAGCTTGCGCTCGAGGAGTTCTCGCGATCGGCGATAGAGTTCATCCAGGAGCATCGCTTTCCAGTCCGTCCAGACATTTTTGTTGACGGCGCTGAGGTCGGCGTAGGTCAGGAGATAAAGCAAATCAAGTCGGTGAGTGGTGCCAATCTGCTTGGCGAAGTCAAGAATAGTCTGTGGATCGGCCAGATTGCGTCGGAACGCAACCTGTTCCATCACCAAGTGATGTCGAACAAGAAATATGACATCGTCGAGGATATCCAGGTAATGCAGGCGCTTAAGGATTGTCCGTGCAACGTCAACTCCAATAATCTCATGATCTCCGATCCGTATTGGTTTTGCGATGTCATGGCACAGCGCAGCCAGATAGAGTGTATCACGCCGGGGGAGGGAACGGAAAATGTCGCCTAATGCCGACGGTTGCGAGGCAAGTGCTTCTGCATTATCGAGAACAATGAGAGTATGCTCATCAGCAGTATAGAAGTGATACTGATTGTGCTGGAAGAAGGCGACCAGGCCTTTCCATTCGGGAATCCACCGTGCGAGGAGTCCGAAATCACTCATCTGCTGAATGGCATGCGCGACGCCATGTGGCTGGTTGAGCAGCTTGCAAAACATTGATGCCTCGCGCGAACGTTGCAGGTATCGGTAAGAGGGAGCACTTCGCGTCAGCACATCCTCGAGGTTATGCGAAAATGTGACACTGTGCTCAAGTGACAGCAGAAAGGCAAGAAGTGCCTGTTCGCTGCGCAGTTTTGCGCCTTTTCGATTGAGGTCGAGTTTCTTGTTCTTGATGACAAATGTTGCATCAAGGCGTTGAACAGCTTTCGTTTCGGGATCGCGGAGAAAATGATCGTGAGCCCAATTCATCATCCTCCGAGCGAGTTGCGATACGCAGCGAGCAGCAATGTAGTAATCCTTCATGAAGCGCTCGACGCTCGTACGCCGGGCGGAGTCCCTGTACCCCAGTGCCTTCGCGACCGTCCTTTGAAGATTAAACTCCATGGTATCGTGAAGTGATTGTGCCTCAAGGTGCATTTCATTGCGCGCTCTCAGCAGAAAATTCAAACCTCGTCCGGTTTCTTTCAGAAAGCGGGGACTGAAATGTTTGCGCAGAAGCGGACTTCGCAGAAGTGCCGTGAGTGCCGTGTCGCTTGGGAGGAGCTTTGTCGGAAGGGCTGCAAATCCTGTCCCTCGGACAAGCCACATGATCGTATGCAGGTCCCTGAGCCCCCCAGCACTGTTCTTGATGTTTGGCTCGAGGAGCTTGGTGGAGACTCCGTACTTACTCTGTCGCAGATCCGTTGTGACGACGAGATGTTGCGCGAAGTTCGCAGCATCGAACGACCTGATATGCTTTTGAAGACGGGTGCGAAATGTCGCGTACGTCGATCTGCTGCCGCAAATGAATCTGGATTCAAGCAGGGAATTCCAGATTTCGGAATCCTCCCGCCCCGATTCGAGGCATTCCTGAATTGTCCGGAAACTATGGCCAATATCGAGACCATAGTCCAGCAAATCATGAAGAAGATCTCCGACGACAGGGGCGGCAAATGGTTTTTCGGACTCATCCTTGATAAGGAACATGATATCAACGTCGGATGAGAAGCAAAGCTCTTTCCGTCCGTATCCACCAAGGGCGACAGCCGCCACGAGTTTCTTATCAGGACTTGCGAGGGACTGGAAAACAGCGCTGATGAGATGATCAAGACGCTTGGTCAAGGCAAGCGCAACGTCGATGCCGCCAGCGCCCCGGCGATGGAGCTTGACGATCGATTCAAGTTGAAGAGTAAACCTGCGTTTGGTCGGTTTCTGCGCGCCCATAAATGAAAGCTGGCTCTGATCAAGGATGTTGCGTCAAATATACAGAAAGGCGCGATGGTTTCAAAACTGGAAGGCGGTGCGGAGGGACATTGGGATGATCTGAGGTGCAGCCCGACAGGAGCGCGGTTGATTGACATTCTGTGGAAAATAGTTACATTGCATGGCAGACCGCGCAGCGCAGTCGATTCGGAGTAGGGTTGGATCAATCTGCTGGTGAGACAACAAGCGATTGCCGCGTTTCATGCGATGGCCATCTGCTCTCCGCGGGAAAAATGCTCTGTGGCCGACATCAAGGCCTGCACCGTTGTCTCGAAAGCACCTTGCTCCGTCGAAGGGCCTCCGATTCCCACGCCGGCTTCCTAAGCACCGTATGCACTCTTTCCTAGAAGACGATGGAGCACAAGGTTCTTCATCGATTCATTGACCTGACCTGCGATCAGCTGTTCTTCAGGGTCAAACAGATCATCTTCATTATCCTTCCGATCTTGTCTCTTCTGTGGGGATGCTCCAAAGTGGAAAGGCCTCATGTGGTGAGAGGCGCCTTCTACTACTGGCGGAGCTCGTTTGAGTTCACGTCAAAGCAACGAGACTACCTCGACTCCCTTCATGTGAAGAGACTCTACGTGAAGTTCTTTGATGTTGACTGGAATCCCAATTCGCGGGTTGCCCAGCCTATTGCTTCCATTGAGTTCAAGGATACCATCCCGCAGAACATGACGGTCGTTCCGACAGTCTTCATAACAAATAGAACTCTGCAACACCTGACGCCCAGAACGGTCTTGGAGCTTGCCAGCAACGTCGTGCGCAAGTTGAAAGGTACGATCGCCGTCGACAGGATGCCGGACGTCAGAGAAGTCCAAATCGATTGCGACTGGACAGCAACAACGAAAGATACGTATTTCCGACTCCTTCAAACATTGAAGGACATTCTCCGCGGCGATTCCATTCAACTCTCAGCAACAGTTCGCTTGCATCAGCTTACGTACAAACGCACCGTGGGTATTCCTCCGATTGACCGTGGTGTTCTCATGTTTTACAATATGGGTGATGTGGACAAGCCGGGGACGAAGAATTCGATCCTCGACGTGGACATCGGCCGATATTATCTGGAGAGGTCTGGTAACTATCCGGTTCATCTCGACATTGTGCTACCACTTTTTCGGTGGGGGGTGCACCTGAGGGAATCGAAGGTGGTCGACTTGATTCACGGTATGGGTGAGTCAGACATGTCCGACGGCGAGAGCTTCCAAGTCATCGAGAAAGACTTGTATAGAGTGATTAGAAGCAGGTATGTATGCTCGACCTACGTTTACAAGGATGACATATTGAGACTTGAACAGGTTTCCATCGGGCAGCTGTCACAAGCCGTTGAACTGCTAAAAGACCATATAAAGGCAGACACTCTCATCGTCGCGTTCTACCATCTTGATACAAACACTCCCGAGAGGTTTCACTATGAGAACCTTCGCGATCTGCTCGCTTCTTTTCGTCGCTAGCGTTGGCGTCATTAGCACTGTCCCATCGATTTCTCGCCTTTGCTCAGGCGGTGATGACGACGAGCCGTCCAGGCCTGCATTCCTTTTTGATCCCGAACTAACGGGTGAGCCGGAATACAGACCTCTGTACTTCACCTGGAATAAGTATTACGATAACGGCTGGCTGAACGATAGTTGCACCCACAACTCTAATCTTTTTGAGTGGAGACGGCATTTTGGGAACAACGTCACCCTGTGGGACATTGGGCGCGTCATCTACAATTCAACTCTTGAGGAGGTCAGGCACATCGACAAGTATGTTAAAGGAGAAAGTGCGGACCTCAATGATACGCTTCGCCAGAATGTACTCGTGCAGCATATGAAGGAGACAGGAGATCTCCCCTTTGCTTCGTATCTCCTCTTTGCCAAGCGCTGCGAGCCGTATGTTACTGACTTCGACCGTTGGGATCCGGAAGGTTCCGTTGCTCGTGTCAAGGACAGTTTGCTCGCCCTGCTCAAGGAAGGTAAGATCTTCTACGATTCCTGTCCATCGGAGTTCATTAAACTGCGATACGGATATCAGCTTGTCAGGCTGGCACACTATTCCCGGCAACTTGAGGAATGCCGGGACATCTATGATAGATATGTTGAACCGTCGAAGGTAGAGAGCATTATGCGGTACTGGGCGCTCGAGCAGAAAGCAGGTGCGCTGCGGAAACTCGGACTCGAAGCTGAATCGTCATACCTGTTCTCCCTTGTCTTCGATCGTTGTCCGAGCCGACGAGAGACGTCTTTCTCGAGCTTTCGAATAACAAGCGACAGTGCCTGGAACGTGTGCCTTTCGCTCTGCAGAACGCCGAAGGAAAGAACAACACTATTTTTCCTTCGCGGTATGAGGCCCCAAGGGAACGCCGTTGAAGAGATGCGTAACATGTACGAGGTCGATCCCACGTCTGCACAATTGAATATTCTTTTGGTGCGGGAGCTCAACAAGTTTGAAAATGACTTGCTCCAGCTCACTCCGAAAGAAAATGTCGCGTTCTACGAGACCTATGAGTCGTTCGAAGAAGGTAAGAAAGAAGAGGTTCAGTCCCTACGCTCTCTCAAGGAATTTGTTGATCGATGTGTCCATGAAGCAAGGGTCAAGAATCTTGATTTGTGGAGGCTCGCACTAGCCTATATGGAATACATGACCGCGAAGTATGACGAGGCGCAGGGTATGCTTGAAAGGCTCAAGAACACGACGTCCAATGACAGCATCCGCAAGCAAATAGGTCTTTTTCAGTTGGCTGTCGAGATCACGCGCCTCCGGCAGATCGATGACGTCACCGAAGATGGCCTGTTTAGGCGGGTGCTCGATGCGAATCACGAGAAACTGAAAACTCTCAGCATCAACACTTTCGAAAAACTCTGCGAGATGAAAGGTGACAGCATCAAGGCGTACTTGTGCAACCACGATTTGAGGGATCTGCAAGTCAATTTGGATCTCGAGTTGGTTGATCGGATTCTTGATTGGAGGATCCACAAGGTCAAGACAAGCCTTGATGGCTATCTCGTCTATCACAGATTGGATTATCCCGACGCCGGATATGAGTACGGCTACGGATACTATGAAATGCGGGGGGACGGTCTTGTAACACTCAAAGAACTAAAGGGGACAATTCTCTTAGGACAGAACAGGCTGAAGGAGGCGATGGGAGTATTCAGACAAATCCCTGAAGCAGCGCTTGAGCGTCTTCGGGCCGATCCATTCAAGGGGAGGATCAAGGATTGCCGGGATTGCGATTTCGCTGAAAAGAGTGAGAAACCGTACAACAAACTTTCTCTGACGCTTTCCATTTTGGAATTGCTGGACAAGATCAAGAATGATCCGAAGAGGGCAGCAGAGTACCATTTTCTTCTTGGCAACGCATACTACAACATGACCCACTTTGGCAATGCAGCGGAAGCAACCATCTATGATCGTAATGCAGACCTGTGGTTCGGTGGGATCGCATCGGAATTCCAGAAGACGAAAACACTTCCTTTCTACCTCGATTGTTCTCGTGCACTTCAACACTACGACACCGCGATGAAACTGGCGGAAGCTTCCGGTGATCTTGAGCTTGCTTCAAAATGCTGTTTCATGGCGGCCAAGTGTGAACAGAATCGATACTATGTGACGGTCACCGGGTACGACGAGAAGTGGACGATTAAGAACTCAG
>JAPLFP010000146.1 GCA_026390585.1 Ignavibacteriales bacterium
CTGAGGAATGAGCATGATGAGTTGCGGGGGGCATCTCCTGAAGTGCAGTAGGACTTCGTGCAACGGCTATTCGACATGGGACCAGAATCAATTTCTACCTCAAAGCTCCGTGAGCTGGCTGAAGCAATGAATGAAACCGGTACACTCCTCTGTCCCACCCTGCACATTTTCAAGTTCTATTCGGAAAAGCCTCATGTGTTCAGCGATGCAGAACCTGAAAAATTCGGTCCGATCTTTGCAAAGCTGTTTGAAATTGGGTGCCTTATTGTCTCCGAACTCGCCAAATACGAAGTCAGAATGTTAGTCGGACAGGATGGTTATATTCCCCGTTTCACACATAGCGAGATGGTTCTTCTCAGTCAAAACGGTCTGAGCGCAATGGATGTGTTGAAAGGTGCTACTCGTTATCCAGCCGAATGGCTTGGGATCGCCGACAAGTATGGCTCGATAGCAGCAGGGAAAAGGGCCAATCTCGTTATTCTCGACAGAAATCCCGTTGAAGACATCAGAAATGTGCAATCCGTCCATATGGTAGTACGAGATGGCGCGATTGCTTTTTGATCGGACTAAACCTGAAACGCGATTGCGTCATGTTATTACTCTCCAACGGCTTCCGCTGATAGTCACATAATGTAATCTTATCCGGAACCCGAAGCTCACAGAAGTTTGGGGAGAGTGAGGTCGGGGCCGCCATTGACTGGACCAGTCCATATTAACGATTTTGAGGCTCCCAAAAAAGTGGTCACAATTTGGTCACCTATGAAAGGGCCGCGGTCAAGAGTTTTTTTTCTTCTTTCCGGTCGTTTGCCGGAGCATTTCCGTCGGATTGTCTTCGTCACCTATTCGAGCTCTTCGGTCTGAAGGCCCACGATATTGTTCTCTCTACCCGGAACGGTTCGTCCCGGTTGAGCATAGCATAGATGATGATAGCCAGCTTCCGGGCCACTGCTACCCGCGCCTTCTGGATATTGCTGCGGTACAAGATGCGGCAGTACATCCGGCGGAGTGCCGGCGACTTTCGGATGACATCGATGGCCGCTTCGACCAGGGCATGACGGAGAGGTCTGGAACCCAGGTGTGTAATGCCACCCCTCCAGACGGACTCGCCAGAGCTTCTGACGATCGGGGTTAAGCCGGTGTAACTGGCCAGAGCCTTGGCGCTGTAAAAGCGAGCGATGTCTCCCACCTCGGCATAGATCACCGCTGACCGTAGCGTGCCGATCCCCGGGATCGTCTGCAATAATGCCACGGTCTGATTCCCCTCGACACACCGAGCGATCCGCTGATCAACTTCTGCCACCAGACCATTGAGCAGAGCGATCACCTGCAAACATTCTTCGATCGTCTGGCGCGTTACTTCCGGCAGGCACAACCCCTGGATAGCTGCCCGCGCTTTGGGGGAAGCGATATTGAACACTTTGAGGTCGATCCCGTGCTGGAAGAGCAGATACCGGATACGGTTCTTGTTCATGATCACCGATTTGACCAGGTGGTAACGCTGCCGGACCAGTCCCCGCAGCAGACGGATCTCAGCCGGCGGCACCCAGGATTCAGGCAGGAAGTTGGTCCGAAGCAGTTCCGCCAGCATACGAGAATCATACCGATCCGTCTTCGATTTCGACTCGGCAATGACCCGCACCTTGTGCGGGGTCGCCACATGGACCGAGCCGGCATACGGCTCCAGTTGGTCCAGTAGCCACAGGTAGTTAAGGACTGGTTCCAAGACGACCTGCACTCGTTGCGTGAGGCTACTGGCAAAGGTTGACACTTCCTCAAAGGTGTTGCCAAAGCGTCCTTGACGGAGTAACTTTCCGGTGGAGTCGATCTCCGTAAAGACACACCATTTCTTGTGGACGTCGATTCCCAAATAACTTTCTTTCATGGCCGCTCCTTTCTGGCTATGGGTTGAAACATCACAACATAGCCTCTCGAGCGGCCCTTTCATAATATCACAGTCGACTCGCTATTGTAGACCCACAACTGCACGATGAGAATATGCGGTCTAGACATCAATGGAATAGGATTCTGGGTGACAAATAGGCCGAGTTCGAGGCTCGTCCACCCCGCCATAGACTTTGAAAGCCCCGATGCGAATCGGGGTTTTTTTATGTTGACCACTAACAGCACCGATTTTAATTTCAAGATAACTGGGACGTGAGGTCCAATAACCACTGTAGGAAAGCAGACAAATGCATCAACCGTTGCTTCTAAAGAGCGTACGGATCGTTGATACCATCTCAGGTGAAGTGCGGGAGCCCCTAGATGTTCTCGTCTCCGACGCGGCAATTCAGGAAATCTGCCATAGCATTGAGAAAGACGCCAGCTGCGTCCAGAAACTCGATTGTCGCGGGAAATTCATCATTCCAGGGCTCTTTGACTGCCATACTCATCTTGCTGCTCTAACGAGACAGCCCCTGGAAGTTCAGAAGGAAATTTATAGTGAATGCCAAATGAGCGAACCATTTCATAAGGATAAACTTGATGAACTGGTGTTGTCCGATTTCGTGCGCCGTGGGGTGATGCAAGTGCGGGATCTGGGAGGACCAATAGATATCTTGACGGGCTTGAGAGAAAAGACTCTGCAGAATTCATCAGCAGGGCCAGACATATTTTTCGCCGGACCTATGCTGGAAATGCCTCCGCTGAGGGGTGCACCGATGAATGAGCGTTGGCCTGGCTGGACGGTAGCAGTAACATCTTCCGCAGATGCTGAGAATATGGTAGAGTCACTCAAACGTGCTGGCGTGAATATGCTAAAGGTTTTCGGCAGATTCGGGCCTCAGACACTCAATTCATTGATCAGCTGCGCGGGGCAGTTTGATCTACCTATTACGTGTGATCCCGGTACGACCTTCTTTCACGACATATCTGTCGATATCGGGATCGATTCTGGGATACGATGCTTTGAACACGCCAAGTCGGTTTGGTATTCGGTGCTTAAGGAAAGTCTGAGGAATGAGCATGATG
>JAPLFP010000247.1 GCA_026390585.1 Ignavibacteriales bacterium
GGTCCCCACGACGGCGTTAATGATCACATTCATCAAAGAATGGGAAGCGACGCGTCGGGGGATCCCTCCGCGGGAGTATCATTCCAACGCAGGTCAATGAGTTATGGCGGGGACATTATTCCTTGTCGCAACTCCCATCGGCAATTGGGAAGACATCACCCTCCGAGCACTTCGGGTTTTGAAAGAGGTTGATCTCGTTGTCTTCGAGGAGCGTAGGGAGGGATCGCGGCTCTTGCGCCATTACGGGATTGACAAACCTGTTGAGAGCCTCAACGAGCATAATGAAGCCGCCGCCACGCAGACAATACTGAACCGTATGAAGTCCGGGGGGTCGGTCGCTATCATTTCGGATGCAGGAACACCGGTGTTCTCCGATCCCGGTCAGACTCTGGTGCAGCGTGCCATCCAACTCGGCATTCGCGTAGTTCCCATCCCGGGTGCTTCCTCTCTCATGCCGGCGTTGATCGTCTCCGGATTCCCCATCCGCGAATTCCTTTTCCAAGGTTTTCTCTCGCCAAAACGTGAGCGGCGCGTTGCGGAACTACAGAAAATGAAACGAGAGACGCGCACGGTTGTGCTGATGGAAGCTCCCTACCGGCTTGTCCAACTGGTGAGGGATATTGCGGAAGTCTTTGGCGAATCGAGACGGATCTGCGTGGCATTTGATCTCACACTGCCCACGGAAGAGATCTTTCACGGCTCGGCACCCGAGCTCTACAAGCGATTCTTGAAAGAGGAGAGGAAAGGGGAGTTTGTGCTTTTGCTGGAAGGACAATCGCCTGGGGCTACCCGAATGTGAACAAGCTTCTCTAGTGAGGTTTCGGATTCCTCCATGTTTCTCCTCTCGAATAGCTCCTCGCCTACACCCGAGAATTCTGCCAAGAAGATTTTGAGAAACCTCTAGGGTTGATTTCGAGAATCTTGCATTGTCGAATATCTTCGGAAAACACCCACCGTGCCATTCCGCGTAGTCAAGGTAACACCAGATTTGTTCTACCACGTTTACAATCGCGGTAACAATAAAGAGCCTATCTTCTTTGAGCCGGCGAACTATCGTTTCTTCCTTAAGAGATTCGTGGAGTATTTTCCTGGGAACGAGGCTGAGATTCACGCGTACTGTTTGCTTCCGAATCATTACCATATCCTCTTTCGGTTGCGGCGAAATATCGACTATTCGATTCGGATGCAGCACTTCAGCATCTCATACGCAAAATCTCTTAACAATTGGAGTGCAAGGGTGGGGCACGTGTTTCAAGGTAGATTCAAGGCCAAACTAGTCGGGTCAACGGAATACCTTCTCCATCTCAGACGATATATCCATTTGAATCCAGTTTTGGCTCGGCTGGTGAGAACACCCGAGGATTGGCAGTTTTCGAGCTATCGCGACTATTTGGAAGGGCAAGATTCCCGAAATCTTCGGGAGGCGTCTGGTGAGATTTCGGGAATCTACACGCGGCCCTCCGTAACAACTGAATTCATACTCTCGCATTTTGCCTGCGTCGACGACTATCGGTCATTTTTGGAATCGCACGCAATTAATCGAATGATTGAAATGGAAGAGGAGCTCTGGAAAGAAAGAGAATTCCTGGGGTCTCTCTCCGATAAAGGAGTGAGATTCAGAAAATCTGCGCAAGCCAAGAAAAAGGCCTTCCAGTGAAGGCCTTTTCGGTTTCGGGTGAGGGGGACATGCCCTACGGGATGAGAACAGCGACGGCAATAACCGTCGTCCAGAGACCGTTCTTGTCCCCTTCAGCGGATTGTGTGACGTTGAACGTCCGCACGATCTTGCCGGACATCTTGTACATCTTCTCACGTTCATCCCAGGCAGTGTTCGAATCAAATTCCAATCCCAGTGTCGACGCGAGCATCGTAGCGGCGAGATCCTCGGCATACTCGCCTGCTCGTTCGTCGGTTTCACCGAACGGATGATGCTCGGAGAGATAACCGTAGACGTTGGCATCAGCCGGCTGGGCAACTCCGATTGCCGAAGCGACGAGTCGGTTTGGCTCATTGGTAGAATTCCGCGCCATGACGCAGAAGGTGATGGCGCCGGGTTCCAGGAGCTTCAGCCCATCTTCTTTCGAAATGCGCTTGCAATTGGGAGGGTAAATGCTGGAGACAGTGACGAGGTTGCATTTCTCGATTCCTGCGTCTCTTAGGGCGAGCTCAAATGACTGCAAATAGTCTTTATGCCGGCCGACCCCTTTGGTGAAGAACATCTTGGTTGGTACGAACAATTCCTCATCTCCGTCTTTAGAGTGAATGGATACCGCTGATGCTCAAGCGTGAAATACTTTCAGAAATCTTCTCTTTCCAACTTTCAGGATAAACTGTTTTGCTGTTGGCACAGGTGCGTTCAGGTCGCCGACCCGCTCGCCATCGACCGACACTCCCCCTTGCTCAATCAGCCGACGCGCCTCGCTCTTCGATGAGGCGAGTTTGGTGACCATCATGAGGCCGACGAGGCTTGTCTCTCCTGCGCAGTTCGGGATAACGTATTCTTCGATGTTTTCCGGGATTTCCTTGTCAATGAAGATCTTGCCAAACTGTGCCTCGGCTTCTCGCGCTGCCGCGGCCGAGTGATACATCGTTACAAACGTACGTGCCAGCCTTCGTTTCACATCACGAGGGTTGACGGAAGAATCCTCGAGTTGTTTCTTGATACCGGCTAGTTCAGCGTTCGGAACGTCACTGGCCAGCTCAAAATATTCGTAGATCAGATTGTCGGGGATGCGAAGTGTCTTTCCGTAGATCTCCGTTGCAGGCTCGTTGATTCCGATGTAGTTGTCGTAGGACTTGCTCATCTTTTCGACGCCGTCCGTTCCAACGAGAAGGGGAGTCGTCAGAATGACCTGAGGCTCTTGGCCGTATTCCCGCTGAAGATCACGACCGACAAGGAGGTTGAATTTCTGATCTGAGCCGCCAAGCTCGATGTCGGACTTAATCGCGACTGAGTCCATTCCCTGAGCCAATGGATAGAGGAACTCGTGCATGCTGATCGGTTCGCCTGCTTTGTAGCGCAGAGTGAAATCGTCGCGCTCGAGCATTCGGGCGACCGTATACTTACTCGCCAACTTGATGACGTCAGCGAAACTCATTGCCCCCAGCCACTCGGAATTGTATTGCATCCGAACGCGATCAGACGAGAGAATCTTCGTTGCTTGTTCAAAATATGACTGGCCGAACTCGCGTGTTTCCTCGAGGGTCAGCGATGGACGCGTCTTGTTTCGTCCCGACGGATCACCAATCATTCCAGTGAAGTCGCCGATGATCAAGATCGCCTGATGACCAAGGTCTTGAAATTGTCGCAACTTGCGGAGGACAACAGAGTGGCCGAGGTGAAGGTCCGGTCGGCTCGGATCACATCCGAGCTTCACACGGAGGGGCGTATTGGTCTTGATGGATCGTTCAAGCTTCTTGACGAGGTCTTCTTCCGGGATGATCTCGGAAGCGCCGCGCTTGATCAGATCCATCTGTTCTTGAATGCTGGGGAACAATTCCTAAGTGGCTCTCCTGTCAGTTCGTTCTGTGGCGCAACCGCTGTGCAATGTCGCGCTTGGCATCGCGTTGCTTGATGGCTTCGCGTTTGTCGTAACTCTTTTTGCCCTGTGCGATCGCCAGTTCGACTTTCGCGAAAGGACCCTTAAAATAGATCGAAAGCGGTATGATGGTCAGACCTTTTTCCTGAACCCTGGTCAACAACCTGCGGATCTCGCGCTTGCTCAGGAGCAGCTTCCGAGTCCTTCGAGGGTCATGGTTCAAATAGCTTCCACGCTCGTACGGACTGATGTGCATCCCCAGGAGCCAGACTTCTCCGTTTTTTATGACGGCGTGGCTGTCCAGCAGATTTGCGTTTCCGCTTCGAAGCGACTTCACTTCAGTCCCTTTAAGCACCAGGCCTGCTTCGACTGTGTCGAGGATGAAATAGTCGTGTCGTGCTTTGCGATTCGAAACGGCGACTCGCTGTTCTTTTTCAGTCATCCCGCGCCAGATTTTGCATCATAGTACTGTAAAAGTGAAAAAGAATCAATCGCATTCTCTCATCTTAAGCGTGTTAACGTATGCTCGCAAGGCGGCTCGTGTAGCTGGTGAGCGGAACCCTTGCCGCCCGCGACGGTGTTTATACAACAGCTCGCGGTGCCGGTTGCCTTTTTTTTCACTTATGGGTATATTGATCGTGCACGCTGCGTGTTTGCTACTGACGAATGCTCTTGATTCGCTTCCTCGGAGATGATTCCTCCGGCAGTGTTCCCCTTTTAACCCCGAAAGGACTTCCATGGCTGAGAAACAGTTTGATGTGACCGTGATTGGTGGTGGACCGGGCGGTTATGTGGCTGCCATTCGGGCCGCACAGCTCGGGATGAAGGTCGGTCTTGTTGAGCGTGACCGGCTCGGCGGAATCTGCC
>JAPLFP010000256.1 GCA_026390585.1 Ignavibacteriales bacterium
GCTCCACTTCCTTTGATCCCCGCAGCATATGGAAGATAAAGACTCCAATCGTCGAAAGATTGATGACGATGAGGAACAAGAGTATGCCGACAAGCACTTTGGTCTTCATTTCGACACCGCCTCACTCGTCAGCGCAACCGACTGCCAACGTTCTCCAATTCCACTGCCTCCAAGATAATTCGAATACTCGGAAATGATGTGCTGGTCTGTCACGACGGAGGGCTGGTAGGAGAGTTTCTCTCCCATGTAGACCCCAACAACAATGGCCACGGCGAATGCAACAGTCCTCAACGACCAGCGAACGACAATGTCCTTGCCTGACAGCGATGAGGATCCGGATGTTATTGCTCTGGCACGGATACGGGTGGGCATGTACGGATCAGGCACCAATCCCTCCTGCAACGATGCCTTTGGTAGAAATGCTGCCGACATCGTATCGAAGTAGACCTTGCAGGAATCGCATTCTCTTAGATGCTCTTCGAGTTCCCGCGCCAACGGCCGCTTGAGCTTCTGCTCGAACCAGGGAAGGAAGAGAGAGCGTATGTCGGAATGCTGTTTCACTTGATTTGACCTTTCAGAGATTTAGACACAATGGTTCCCGAAAACTTGCAGAGTCCTCGACAAAACTATTTGAACAATGGAGATAGCTTCTTTATGAGCATTTTGCGGGCTCGATGAATTCTTGATTCCACCGCACTGAGACTAATTTCGAGCACATTCGCAATTTCGGTGTAACCCATGTGCTCATCTTTGAAAAGAACGAACGGAACCTTGTATTTGACGGGAAGTGAATCTACAGCTCGCCGGACAAGCTCATCCGCCTCGGACCGCTCCAGAACTTCATCCGGCCTGAGAACATCTCCTCCCCCAAGTCCCGAGATTTCGACTTTTTCTTGCTTCAGAAGATCGCCCACCGTTTCATCCAGAAGGTTAAACCAAAGGGTCCGTCGCTCTCGCCTCATGTAGTTGATCGCGTGGTTGACAGCAATCCGGTAGATCCAGGTGTAGATCTGAGATCGTCTCTCGAACGAGCCCATGTTCTCATAGACTTTGATGAAAACATCCTGGAGGAGGTCCTGGGCGACCGGTTCACGGGATGTAAACCTGTAGAGGAGGTTCAGCGTTCGCCCAGCGTGTTCACGATAGATATCTTCAAACGTGGGCACACTCTCCCCCTCCTGAGTTTGCGCCGCCCGGATATTCTGGTCTGAAGTCTCTCTCAAGGGGAATTTGCTATTGTTCTTGTCCACGTTCCGTGTTTAGTCTCATATCATTAGACAACGAAAAGTGAGAATCCTTGCTGGAGCGAGCAGAGTGATGCACCTGATGGAGGAAGAGGTCAAATGACGATCTTGCGCCCTTTCGTCTCGGGAAATGTCCAGATCCAGGCTCCCGTCAGCAGTGCAAAGAGTGCTGCGAGCGAAATTCCACCTCCGAGTCCATACTGATCAGCGATGGAAGCGATGATGACCGGCGTGAAGAACTGAATGCCGCGAGCCAGATTGAATGCAGATCCCATCGCGGTGTTCCGGATGTCGGTGGGAAATAGCTCGGCGAACAGCGGTCCGTAGCCGCTGAACATACCGGTCCCGAAGCCCACCAGGAACATGCAGCTCAAAATGATGACAGGATAGACAACGATGCTTTCCCAGAGCAGAGTGATCATCACAAGTCCCAACGCCATGATGACCGAGTAGACGGAGTAAGCGGGCCTCCGGCCAAACCGGTCGGCAACGTAGCCAAAGGAAAGATAGCCGAGCACACCACCGGCCTGCGTCACAAGCATCCAGAGAGCGGATTTGACAAGAGAGAATTCACGCTGTTGATGCAAATAGCCGGGCAGCCAGGAGTACGTGAACCAATAGGCCGACATGTCGAAGACGGCAAGGACGAGAGATTGCAGGAAGAGCCTTCGATACGCCGGCGAGAAAAGAGAAGCGAACTTTCCAAAAAGCGCCCTGAGCGACCATGTCGCTTCCACCGATTCTCCTGATGCCACCCTCTTGCGCTCCAGCCACACATCAGACTCTGGCAGTCTTCTTCTAATGTAGACAACGAGGAGTGCCGGAAGAATGGAAACGAAGAAGCAAGCCTTCCATCCGATGGATGGTGCAAGGAAGCCACCAACCAATGAAGCCAGCACAATGCCAAACGGTGCTCCCGTCTGCATCACGGCGCCATAGCGACCGCGAACATGAGCGGGAAATGTCTCGCCAACGTATGTCTGTCCGGTTGCCCACTCCCCGCCAACGCCGAGTCCGGTAACGATTCGAAAGAGGACGAGCATTTCGAGGTTCGTTGAGAATCCGCTGAAAAAAGTCCCGACGCTGTAGGTAAGAATCGTCCATTGAAGGACACTTTTTCTCCCGAAACGATCCGAGAGGATACCGAAGAGGACGCCCCCCAAAGCTGTCGCTGCAAGCGATGAACCCAGCACATAAGAGAGTTCGACGTTCGACAGCCCGAGCTCTTTCCCAATGGGGATAAGAAGAAAGGTAAAAAGGATCAGATCGTAGAAATCGAACACCCACCCGGCCCAGCTCATGAAGAGAATCTCAAAGTGCTTGCGGGTGGGTTTCTGATACTCATTGAGCAAGACGTGGGTCATGAGTCACCTTCTTGTGAAGATTGACTGACTGGGTCTTTGGTCCAGAGCTTGTTCACAACATAGATCAGTGCTGTGCCGCTGACGATGAACACTCCAAAGAGAGTGAGTGCGTACGTCATTCGGCCATAAAGGAAGTTGCCGACGGTGAACAACGATGACCAGATTGTCGTGCAGCCCGCCACCCAACCGAGAAGCGCCATCGGGATATTTTGGCCAGTCGCTTTCGCCTCTTGTACCGAAATACCGGCTTCCTCGCGAACGTTCTTCCAGCCAGGCCCAAACGGACGTGCTCTCTTGTAGAACTCGACAAGGGTCTTCCGATCTGTTTCAGGCCCCAAGAATGCGGTCAGCAACCAGCACACCGTGGTAAAAGCAATTGTCACGAGAAGCGCGACATGAGTGCTCATGTGAATATCGTTCTTCGCCAAGATCAAAATCACAATCGACACTGTGAACGAGCTGACCATCGCTACAACTTCACACCACGCATTCACCCGCCACCAGAACCAGCGAACCAGGTACAACAGACCCGTACCTGCTCCGACCTGCAAGATTACATCAAAAGCATCTTTTGCCGTGTCCAGAACAAATACCAGGCTCGAGGAGCAAATGAACAAGATCACTGTTCCAACTCTTCCTGCCATCACGTAATGTTTCTCCGTAGCATCCTTGCGGATGAACCGGCGATAGAAATCGTGAACAAGATACGATGCGCCCCAGTTGAGATGCGTCAGGATCGTGGATGAATTGGCCGCGATGAGTCCACCGACCATGAGGCCGATGAATCCAACAGGAAGGAACTTCAGCATTGCCGGGAATGCAATATCGTGACCGAGCAACTGTGGATCAAGATTTGGGAACGCCGCCTGAATGTCAGAAAGCTGCGGATAAATGATGATCGAGCAAAGGCCCGTGATGATCCATGGCCAGGGACGAAGAACATAGTGTGCGATATTAAAAAACAGAACCGCACCGAGAGCATCCTTTTCGGACTTTGACGCCAGCATTCGCTGGGCAATATAGCTCCCTCCGCCCGGCTCAGCCCCCGGATACCACACTGCCCACCATTGCACAGCGATCGGCATGACGAAGACCGCGACGGCCATGTCCCAGTTATTCGTGAAATCGGGAAGGATGTTCAAATAGTTCAGGCCACCGGGACCTTTTATGACAGACAACTTCTCAACGAGTCCACTCAAGCCGCCGATTTGAGGAAGAGTCACCGCGAAGTACGCCGCAGCGATCACGGCGGTCATCTTGATGAAGAACTGTACCATGTCGATCACCAGCACACCCCAGAGTCCGGAGTGGGTCGCAAAGGCAACGTTGAGGAGACCTACAGCAGCAAGTGTTTGCCAGCGCTCGAGGCCAAAGAGGATCCCGGCAATCTTGCACGCTGCCAGGTTCACTGTCGCCATGATCATGCAATTGAAGAACAGCCCCAAATAGACCGATCGGAAACCGCGAACGAAGCTTGCTGCTTTTCCGGAATAACGTATCTCATAGAATTCGAGATCAGTCATGACGCCTGATCGACGCCAGAGCCGCGCATAGAAGAACACGGTGGCAACTCCAGTGAGGACGAACGCCCACCAAACCCAGTTGCCAGCGACACCGTTGCGACGAACGATATCTGTCACGAGGTTCGGCGTGTCGCTGCTGAAGGTCGTAGCCACCATCGAAAGCCCGGCGAGCCACCAGGGAACCGCTCTGCCGGAGACGAAAAACTCTGATGTGCTTTTGCCCGCCCTCCTTCCAAAGAACAGCGCCGGGAAGAAACAGACGATCAGTGATACTGCAACGATGACCCAGTCTATGAGCTGTAGATGCATTCTACTGGTCCTTTCCTTACAAGGTAGAAACCCGACTTCTTATTCGGTTTCTTCATGTCAGAAGTCGGGCTTCTGAGCACTTCTCACCCAACTCTCTATTTCGGATATCCAACAGTCTGGGCAAACATGACTCTCTGCTCTGGGCGAAGGTTCATCGCCTTTGCGAGTACTGGTCGGTCCACCATGCCCCTCATAACCGCTGCTAATCCCTGCGATGCGCAATAGAGATAGACATTTTGAGCAATGAAACCCACGTTCAACGGTGCGTCTTTGACGAACGGTTGCTTACCAGTAACTTCACGCAGGTCTTTGGAGAGAACAGGCTTCAAGCTGTTCGTTTTTGCCTCGTATAGATAAAGCGCTTCAGGCAATGCCACATAGACATCGATCTCCTGCCAATTCATCGCTGAAGGAGCGGTGCGTTTACCCGATTCCGGGCGATTGATCCCAAACGCCGCCCAGAGAAGATTCGAGAGCTCCTGCTGAGGCAGGGCCTTGGTGTCGAATGTCCGGGCCGATTGTCGCAGTTTCAATGTCTGCATCAGCGGCTTTCCGATGTCGGTTTGCGGCGTCGGTAGTTGGATAGATTTTGTCTCTTGGGCAAAAGTAGACGTCGCTCCGGCAAGACAAATTAAGAGGATGATGCATATTACTCTTTTCATAGAAACCTCCCGATCAATCAAATTCGTGAACGATAGTCCGATGATCTCGATTGTTCTTCTTAAATCATCGGAAGAATGTACGCCTGCACCATCACGAGAACCCCGACGAGACAGGCGAGAATCAAGCTGTGCCAGAAAACGTACCTCAAAATTGATCCCTCACTCCCCTGCTGATCAGTCGCCGCGCCTGCGACAACGATGCTCTGGGCATTGATCATCTTGCCCATCACACCGCCGGAGCTATTGGCCGCGGATGCGAGGATTGGGGAGATTCCTACAGCCTGAGCTGTAATCTGCTGCAGGTTTCCGAACAGCACATTGGAGGACGTGTCGCTTCCCGTGAGAGCAACACCCAGCCATCCAAGCAGAGGAGAGAAAAACGGAAAGAGAGAACCCGTTGCTGCAAATGCTAACCCGAGGGTTGCATCCATTCCGCCATAACGGATTGTGAAGCCGAGACCCAGCATTGCCCCGATCGTCAGCAATGAGATGCTGATCCGCTTCATCGTTTTCCAGAAGATCTGAATGAGCCTCAGCGGGGAGAGACGCAGGAAAAGTCCGCTGACAATTCCTGCGACAAGCAGGCTTGTCCCCGTCGCCGAGAGCCAATTGAAAACGAACACCGCATCTTCTGCTTTCGGTGCGGGGACAATTGGAACGTTTCTGAACACTGCCTTGTCCAGAGCCGGAACGTGAACCTTCAGCGATGTGAAACTGCCGATCCCATCCAAGAATACCTTCACCTCAGGCAGGCCCCAGATGAAAACGAGAAGTGAGAGAAGAATCCAGGGCGTCCAAGCATTCCACAATTCGCTGCGCGTGTGCTTGTGTTTTTGTGCCGTTTGACTTCCGTCGGAATCGAATCGCCAGACAGTCCGCGGATGCCAGAACCTCAGAAGAAGAACAAGCGCTGCCATCGAAACTGAGGAACTCGCAATATCGACCACCCATGGACCATGGTAGTTGCTCACGAGGAACTGTGTGCATGCAAAACTCAATCCTGCAACCAAACATGCCGGCCAGACTTCGAGGGTCGCTTTCAAGCCGACCATCGCCCACACAACCCAGAATGGTACGATGAAAGAGAATAGGGGAAGCTGGCGTCCAACCATTCCGCTCAATTGCAGAAGCGGCAATCCTGTAACGCCCGCCAATGCGATGATCGGCGTACCAAGAGCTCCAAAAGCAACCGGCGCAGTGTTGCCAATGAGTGACAGTCCTGCAGCCTGCAACGGCCGGAATCCGAGTCCGATCAGCATCGCGGCGGACATCGCCACGGGCGTCCCGAATCCCGCGGCTCCCTCGATAAATGCACCGAAACAAAATGCAACCAGAAGAACCTGTATACGTCGATCATCTGCTAATCCGGCGATCGATTCTTTGACAACTTCAAATGTGCCGGTAGCGACGGTGATGTCATAGACGAAGATCGCACAGAGGACGATCCAGCCGATTGGGAATAGTCCATACGCAGCTCCATAGACCGCACTCACGATTCCCAACACAGGAGGCATTTGATAGATGTAAATGGCGACGGCGAGAGAAGTCAGAAGGCCGAGAAGAGCGGCATGATGCGCCTTGAATTGAAACCATCCAAGCAACCCAAGCAGTACAACAAGTGGCAGAGCAGCGATGAGCGCTGACGCCAAAAGACTGTCAAAGACTGGGGTGTAGGATTGGGTCCAGGTCAAAGCGTTGAAAATGTCTTGGACGGTTCCGGTGCGGTAGCTTTGTGTGGTGCGAAACTACCAGAGTTTTTGCAGAAAGGCAAACGTGCCGGACGATTTTTCGTTCGCCAGGAGTTTAGGATGCTGATGAAGGCTTGCTGAGAAAGGAGAGGCTCTCTACTCCCACCCCTCAGCAGCGAGAGACTCATGCAGATGATCGGGATGATGGCGACAATAGTATTCGATTCTGCTTGAATCGTTGTGAGCCTTGCTGTATGGCCATCCCTTCGCCATCAGGTTTCTCTCATGCAGCTCGTGGAGCAGGACATACGACCGCTCAACCTCCTCAAGGTCATTGTCGATCCACACCTCGTCGTGGGGCACAAACTCATAGACGTGGTCGTGTCCTCCTTCGGTAAAATCAACGTCAAACACACTCCTTACGAGCCGGCCGTCGACGATCCAGACCTTCACCCCCGACTCAAGCGTTTTCCAGAGCTTGATGTGGACCTTTGAGGGATCGGCGAGGCTACGCCCTCTCTTGACTTTTTCGATGTCCCCCGATTTTTCACGCTCCGATTGTTCTTTTTTGTCGGCGGCCTCGAGCGCGTCGTCATAAGGTACTCCCTTCTTCATCAATTCACGTTCAACTAAGAGGTGATCGATGAAGAATTGTTGCTCATCTTCTGCTGCTTCCTGGTCAAGCCAGAATTCCTTCTCAGGAATGAACTTGAAAGCGTAGTGCTGGGCGTAGTTCGTGAATTCTTCGTCGATGTGTGTTCGCACGTACGTGCCGTCGACGACCCAAATAGTGATGTTACCCCGTTGGCCCACTTTCTTGATGTAAGGCAGTTTCAACGTGTCTTGCATAAGGGCTCCTGAGTTTATCTGTGTTGTCGAATCATGTGCCGATGCTCCCTCCCGAGAATGGGGACGATCGCAAGCGGAGATCTCCAGGAGAAGCATTGAAATGATGAAGATCATCCACCGCATCGTGTAGATCCTTTCCATGCTGTGTCGTCGCACCCTCATTGCTTTCTAAGGTGCGGGAAGAAGACCCATACAGCCACTGCGGCTAGCAGCGCGAGGCTTCCGTTGATGAGGACAGCCTCGGAGAGACCGACCCTTGCTGCAACCTCGCCAGTCCATAACGATCCAACAGGCATGAACCCGAAAAAGATCCACGTGTAGGCCCCCATCACTCTTCCGCGCAGGTGCTCAGGCGTCGATGTTTGGACCAAAGCGTTGGCAAGGTTCATGACCATGATCGTGCCAACACCAATGCCACCGAGAATTATGAGAGAGGCCGGCAACCAGTGGAATGCCGCAAATGCCATGAGAAGGAGGGGGGTGACAAATGAACCGAACGTTACGAGCTTTCCCCTATACGATATGCGTCCAAGCGTCGCGATGGTGAGTGCACCGATGAGTGATCCCACACCTCTGGCCGAGTACAGAAATCCATTGGTCGTTGCGTTGCCACCGAGCACCGATACTGACCACGCCGGAACCAGCGTATTGAGAGAGAGTGTGAACATGCTGTTCACAGCGATAATTCCTATCACGACACGGACAACATCGTGCCGGACAACGTAGAGCATCCCTTCTTTGAGTTGACTGAACGCCGAACCAGCCACGGAAGAGCGAACATGCGGCTTGAGTTTCATCATTTTGAGCGCGACGATGACAGCGATGAACGAGATGCCGTTGATCGTGAAGCACCAGCCGGGCCCGAACAGCGCGTACGTGATGCCGGCCACCGCGGGTCCGATGGCCGTGGCAGTGTGAAACATGGTCGCGTTCAGAGCAATCGCATTGGTGAGATCTTCCCGATCTACCATCTCACCGACAAACGCTTGCCGGGCAGGCGCGTCGAACGAATTCGCCACTCCGAGAAGGAATGAAAGGACGAGGACGTGCCACGGTTGAACGACGTGAAGAAACGTCAGCGCAGCAAGTATGAATGCAAAGACCATCATCGCCGATTGTGTGATCACCATCAGCGCGCGGCGAGAAACCCGATCGGCAATAACGCCGCCATAGAGCGTGAGGATCCACGTCGGGACACCTGCTGCAAAACCGACATAGCCTAGATACGCGGGGGAATGCGTCAGCTCATAGATCAGATAGCCTTGTGCCGTGGTCTGCATCCACGTGCCAAAGAGCGATACCACCTGCCCCTGAAACCAAAGGCGATAGTTTGGATACTTCAACGCGGCAAACGTCCGCTCCCGTCTCGACAACGTATGGAATGCCGGGGACGGACTGGGATCCTCTGGATGGTCAACTTCTCGATTCATTCCTTGACTCAGAACAAGAGTACGAACATTGATGTGCGTTCCCACGCAGACAGACCGTGTGAACGAGGTGTGGGCTGAGGATTCCGCCACGCTCAATGGTTCGCGTCGTAGTTCTTGATTTTCTCCCGAATGCCGGCTTCGGCGTCGTTGTACATTTCCTGGATGAATTCATCCTGAAAATTGTACACACGCTCATCAAAGCTCATGCTGTCAACCCTGTCAAACAACATTTTTCGTGCACTCTCAATGTCTTTCCCGTAGATATGGTACGAGTCGGCGTGCCAATTCAACCTCCCAAGTTCGACCTTCTTTCCAGTTTTCGCCGCCAAACCAGACGCGATGATCTCCTTGTTGAACTGGATGAAGCCGAACATGTTCATGAAATTAGCTCCCCATGCATCGTTGCTCCGAAATCGGACGTTGCA
>JAPLFP010000344.1 GCA_026390585.1 Ignavibacteriales bacterium
CTTTTTTGGCTGCTTTCAATGAACTAACCGAACCCGCCCGTGTGCCAGTGGAAAGCCTTACCAGAACTCTGCCGGCGGGCATGACACATAACGTTTAGGCAAACCGCCGTTGCGAGCCGCCGCTGTCAACTGACTCATTCCTTGCGGCGGCGAGCAATGGAGCGAGCACTTTACATTTAGCTAATCCTTGTTTCAACATCGCCTATCCAGCGTGCGAGCGCCGGTTTGCCGTTTGATATTTCTAAAAGGTCTCCTGCGAGTCATGAGAAATGAGTATGATTGATTGCCAAACCAAATCACATCATCACTCACAAACTCACAGGAGGACTCATGTTGTATTCAGGTGTTGATCTTCATCGTCGTCTGATCGTCATCTGCACGGTCAATGAGAGCGGCTCCATCGTCGCTCGCAAGTCCATGAAAACACAACCCGATTTGGTCACTGCTTACTTCCGCCAATGGCCCGATCAGCACCGCGCAGTTGTCGAATGCACTACCGGCTGGTATTGGTTCTCTGATCTTCTGCGATCACTCGGTGTCGATGTGGTCCTAGCCCATGCAAAATACCTGAAAGCCATCTCGTATGCCAAAGTGAAGACCGACGCCGTCGACGCTCTCACGTTGGCACAGCTCCTGCGGATGGGCTACATCCCCGAAGCTCATCAACTCCCACCAGAGTATCGTGCGATGCGGGACCTGCTGCGACAACGCATGGTGATGGAACACAAGCGTACCAACATCATCCAGCGGGTCACCAGCATCTTGGCTCAGTTCAACATTACCGTCCTGCCCTTTTCACCATACCAAGCTGGCTTCGCCGACTTCTTGAGCCAGTGCCCCATCCCAGAAGAATATCGGATGACGTTGATGTTGTACCATCATCAGTGCCTTCAGGTCACGGAGCATCGCAAGCAACTGGAGAAATACTTCAAGGCACAGCTTCGACCTACACCAGCTGTGCAGCTGTTAATGTCCCTTCCGGGCATCGGAGACATCACAGGATCTATCATTGCAATGGAAACCGGTGACATCCATCGCTTCGCCGATGCCAAGCACTACTGCTCCTATTGCCGACTCGTTCCTGGCGCCAAGGACTCTGGTGGCAAACACTCACATCGCTCAGGATCCAAGGATGGCAATCAATATCTGAAATATGCCTTCACCGAATCGGCCATCAAAGCGATGAGGTTCTACCCACAGATCAAACACTTTGCCGGCAGACTGGAGCGTCGGGCTACCAAAGCCATTGCTCGCACCGTCGTTGCCAAAGAGCTGGCGAAGATCAGCTACTATGTCTTAAGCCGACAACAAGAGTTCAAAACATTCAAGGGCATCGAGATCAACAAACTTCGCAACTGGCCTCGTGCTCGTAAGCCCGTGTGCCTAACTGGTGGCCTGTAGGTCCTCCGCCTGTTTGACGGGGATACGAGTGCGACGCCGATGAAACATCTGGGACGTGCTGGTGATCTGTGCTGAGGCCAAAGCCCGGTAAAGTGTTTGGGACCAGTTCGAAGTGATCTGTGCCCTCCATCAGGGATGTCTCCTCGGCGGTCAGTGCAACCGTCGATCGACGTTGTCAAAGAACAGGGACATAATCGTTGCTATCGCAACGACATGGATGAAAACTATTCTCTTGACTCCGACCTTTTATAAAGTCCTATATTGAAAGTCAAGTGCCCGATAAGTCCTCGCTCGTCAAATCGATCCACTGCTTCACACCCTTGTGACCAAACTCCTATTCGTGATGGTCTTTGAAGAGACCTCTACATTAACTAAATGCGAGATACAGATTGCCAGCCATCTTCTGTTAGCGTGGTACCGATCAGCGACGTTGCAGCCAGATCGATCCGACAACTTTATAACCATGGACTGGCTTGTCTGTTCGACATCGGGTGTGTATTTCAACTCACGCCGGCCGAAGAACCAGACGCTTGAACTGACCGCTCTGACCTCGTTCCTTGCCCAACGTGCCACAATAGTCCAGCTTGTATTCGGCCTTATCGAGTAGAATTCGTCTGACTCGCAACGCTAACCCTCGTGCAATAGCCGTGATTGCTTTCTTCCCACTCCCCGTTTGGTGCTTGATCCGTTCATATCGTGAACGCATAGCCTGGTCATATCGGATGAGCGTCCAGCTGCTCTGCACGAACCGTGTCCGTAGGTGTACGTTGCCGCAATGGGTGATGCGTCCCATTCGTATGCGCTCACCACTGGAGCGCTGACTTGGCGTTAGCCCGAGATAGCTTGCCAACTGATCTGCTCGTCGAAACCGCTCGATATCCTGCAATTCGATCAGGATGGCCATCGCTGTGAAGATCCCGATACCTGGGATGCGTTTCAGCAGTCGAACTCGCTCTTGATACTTCTCTGTGAGTGCGAGAACCTCGATCTCATGTGTAAGCGCTTTATACTGTCCGTCCAGATGACGGAAGAGATCCAAGAGTGCGACAATGCTTGTCTTGAGGGCCGGGTGGTCCCACTCTATGGTCTCGATCCACTGCACATAGGCTCCACTCCAATGCTCCCGCAGCGTTGTCGGCACTCGTTTGCCGTGAAACAAGAGCAGGGACTTAATCTGATTCTGCGTATGCTGCCGGTGATGCTCGATCTGGTTTCTCGTTCGAAGTAGCTGTCGATGCGCTCGTTCTTCTGGTGTCAGAACATGCATTCGCTTCAAGAACCCTCCAGCGAGCATCGACACCAACTTCCTACTGTCTCGATGATCCGTTTTCACTCGTCCCCCTATACGCGGCACCAACGATGGGGGTGTGACGATTGAGTCAAAGCATGCCTCCGCAAGCGCATCATGCAAACCGTACCCCGTCGGTCCCGCCTCGTAGACCGTATGGACTTCGCTCGCTTTAAATCCTCGCAGCAACCCTACCAGTGCTCCTGGATCCGGAACCAACCTCGCTTGGTACAGCTCCTCTCCTTGACACAGAACAGTTACAACCCAATCTCGCTTATGCACATCAATGCCCACACAGATGGGCTTGCCTTTGGCAAAATCCTTTTCTACGTTTGCCATGGAAAACCTCCCTGATCGCGTTGCCGGAACATACCGGCATTGGGCCTCGAGCCCCACATTAGTTATTGGGAACTTCGGTTACCCAAACATAACTTGCGACGAGGAGGTTTTCCGTTGTACAGCTCACCACTCTTCTCTCTGCTTCTTCTTACCTTTTTCTTTCAATATAGGTTCTGTTAGGCGCCGTTGGTTTGCCTCCTTCGACCATATTCATCCGTAGCGGTTAGGTGGCCCATAATTCGACAACATTGTCTAGCAACTTGAGATAGGCGCCTTTTATTTTTTGTGCGACAGATGACATCTCAGTCATGCAGCCGGCCAATGAAATCGTATCATCGCCAAAGGAGATGGACAAGGCATTTGGATCAAATCGCTTGAACACTATTGTGCCAGCGTCTGGAGGTTTTGCGTCGACGGAGAGCGAGGTAACTCGGTAGTTTTCCGGGATTCCTGGCGAGAATCGCTCGTCTATCCTCTCGTCCACATGCTCAAATGAGTTTCGAACCGAGAGGTTCCTTAGATGCGGACAGTCTTCAATATCAAGCAGTTTCCTGAGCTTGGAGCATCTGGCGGCGACACGAGCCTTTCGGCTTCCCTCAAACAGGATTTTAGAAACGACACCTGCAGCCGCGAGAAAGGTTCCACAATCAATAATGATATCCCTCGGTGGGACCATTTCATCAGCCCAATTAAAGCCCCGCTGCGTCCAGGATTTCGCAGCTTTCTGAAGTCTTGCGAAAGCCGTTTCGGCTACCATTTGTTGAAGTTGAAGTTCCTCGAGAAACAGAACCGAACCAATGTTACGACTCGACATCGCCATCCTGGGGCCACCTAACCATAAGGAGAAGATGAACACTTGTATGATGAATCTACCACAAACCAATGGCGCCTAACGTTTAGGCAAACCGCCGTTGCGAGCCGCCACTATCGAACTGACTCATTGCTGTGGCGGCGAGCAATGGAGCGAGCACTATTAATTTAGCCAAACTGCGAACTTCCTGCGCCTATCCAGTGTGCGAGCGCCGGTTTGCCGTTTGTTAGGCGCTCGTTGTTTTGCCGCTCTAAGCCATTGTCGTGTTTGAAGAAACCTCCAGAAGTGATGGAGATGAAACCGAGCGGGTGCGCTGGTCACCAACCTGGTTCAAGAGATATCATGAATAAACCACCATCGCGAAAATAGAATGAAAGGTAACTACTAGGCTCAGACTGAACTAGGTATCCTAGCTCCAGAGTCGGTGACGATTGTCCGCGTGTGTAGCTCGGGCGACCTAGGAGTCCTTCGACAATATAGTGAGTAATGCCACTTTGGATACCGAACCGTGAGAACTGAACAAGGTTGGTGGTCTCAACGTTTAGCACCCGGAACCGCTTGAGGGTTGTATCATGGTCAATTGTGATGGAAAAATCAGAAAACGTGTATTGAACGATGCCCCGATCCCAACTGCTCGTATCGATCTTTTGAGGTCTGCCCTGTCTGCCGAATAGGTCACGCAGTGAGACCAAGTGGTACGCCTCATAGAGACACTGCTCGATGGAGCGTAGCCTTGCCGATTGCAGGGAATCTCTTTGTTGGAC
This sequence comes from Ignavibacteriales bacterium, assembly GCA_026390585.1. Taxonomy (GTDB): domain Bacteria; phylum Bacteroidota; class Ignavibacteria; order UBA10030; family UBA10030; genus UBA9647. The sequence continues at coordinate 4,604 of JAPLFP010000344.1, forward strand.
ACCTTGCGAAAGGGAACAAGCGCAGCGAACTCCATGGGAGTGGACCACGGCTGCGCGTAGTCGCGAGTCGGCGAAGAGCATCAAAACAAGGATTGGAAAGATGGTGGAGAGCAGTGTCGATTTCATAGTGTAGGAGAAGAAATGACTAAAGTCTTGTGATGGTGATCCGCCTGCCATCGGCTAGCCGCGGCAAAACAATGGCGCCTAACGTTTAGGCAAACCGCAGTGCCGTTGCGAACTCCTTCACTCTACTATTGTGTGAGCAACGGCATTGAGCGAGCACTTTACATTTAGCCAATCCTTGTTTCAACATTGCCTATCCAGCGTGCGAGCGCCGGTTTGCCGTTTGTTAGGCGTAGTGCCCGAGGCAATTTTTTGTGGCGCCATTTGATCTTTCGCCCGCATCGACTGCTAGTTTGTGAGGACGTTTGGGACTTCGTCAATCGAAGTGAAGACTCTTAATCCCTTACGAGTGGCGATTTCCTTTTCGACATTTGCACCTGGCGATGGCGCAATGAAGAATAGGGCGTCACAATGCTCGAGCCAATTGAAGTCGATCGATTTGAACCTTTCGATTGAGAATCGCTTATCCCGCTCCCATCCGTGGAGCATCGTATGAGGAATGAGCGGGTAGTGTCCATTGAGCGCCAGTTCTTTGCCTACATCCCGTGCGGTTCGCACGTTCTTCTCGATGACTTTCCTGGGTTCATTGTCGCCATATGGGCCAGCAACAAAGATCCGAAGGCCGGAGATCGGCTTCGGAAAATAGAAATCGAAATTGGTGTAGAAGTCGAGTACAAAGGCAATTGCTGAAGCAACTACGAAGCTGGACAGATTGCCCTTGAAGACGAGCATGTTAGCGACGATGAAGAGAACAAAAATGATGTTGTGTGCCATCCACCGATTGAACGTGCTGCTCTTGATACCATAGCGGAATGCAAGGACAGATAGCCACACCAAGTCCATCAGACAGAGCATAGCCGTCATTATCTGAGAAAGGTAATGGCCATAGTAGTTCAGAGAGTACACATAGAAGATCATCGCTTGTAGAAAGAAACCGAGGGCGTCAATGATGACCTTGGGTCGTCTGAGTTCAATTTCGATGTCTTCGCACATGACGCGGTACGCGCCAAGAAAGAACCTACTGATAAAGGACACGAATACAGCAAACAGCGCGACTTGAGCAAGCGTTGGATTGGAGAATTTGTCATTGATTACCAACAAGGACGAAATGGCCTTCGTCAGCGACAAGCTGATGACCAGAAAGTAGAGCATGCGGAGCGCTTGGCGACCTGATTTCGAGTATTCGTTCATTTGGCATACTCCTATGTTGGTGGCGCCACAAAAAATGTTTTAGGGCATTACGCCTAACGTTTAGGCAAACCGCAGTGGTTTTGGTGACCAAGATTTGACTTTGTTTCAACTGAGCCTATTAAATGACACCAAAAACCATTGAGCGAGCTCTTATTATTTAGCCAATCTTAGTTTCAACATCGCCTATACGGCGTGCGAGCGCCGGTTTGCCGTTTGTTAGGCGCAGGCAAAGTTCTTTGTGAATAGCGTTTTGCGGCACAAAAAGAACCCGCAAAATGATCTATGGTTCTTTGACGTTATTTGCTTAACGAATGGACACTAACGTAGTTGCGTTTGCTGGCACCGACTAGTAATGATCACTGTTTTTGCTATGCGTTATTGATCTCGAAGCCTGTATCTGGTATCAAGCACGTGAAGGCCAATGTCGATGACAGCATCTGTGCTATTGGACAGTACAATGACCCCTATTCTCTTTTCTTTGTTGAATCCAACGAA
>JAPLFP010000111.1 GCA_026390585.1 Ignavibacteriales bacterium
CATCTTGTCCATATTCCGTGACGTTGAGCAACCTTGTGTTCCCCTTGTTCACGCACCTCCCCATTGTCGCGCCAGAACAAAGTATATCGCCCATCAAGTTCGCCGCGATCGTTGTAGGTCTTGAATTCAAGTGTATCGCCGGACGGCATCCAGACGATTGCTCTCCCCTTCAGTTTTCCTTGCTCGCCAAACGTCTTTTCGAATTTATCTCCTCCGCTCAAGTACCATTCCTGCCACAGACCAAGGCTGTCTCCATTGTTATACTCACCGACGCTTTGTCTCGTACCGTCTGGGTAGAACGCCTCATACTTTCCATCTCTGACGACTCTGTTTGGTCCGATGGTTCTCTCATGCCATCGCTCTTTCACCCGGCCATTGGGATAGAATGTCACTCGCTCGTCTCTCCCGCTGCATCCAACGAGAATGAAACCGGCAATGATTACAGACGCTGCCCTCTTGACAGTCCATCTACCACAATGGGAACGAAATTCGTCCACGTTCATCTCTGCTCTCGCTTCAACTCTGAGCGTCAAAATACTGAAACATGAAAATTCCCGCAAATCAGTCTCCGTTTTCCTGTGTTTGAGAAGATGGGTAATTTTGTCTTAGGAATGGGCGGAAAATTTCCAAAAAGAGTCGGACGTGGTTCTCTCAGCTCTGGCACACTTCTTACATACAGAAACTGCACAATTTCGTTCACACATGGCTTTTCAATGAGGATGGACAAACCCTTGACTTCATTCGAAGAGATATATACCTTCTTCGTGCATGCAGGTATCGTGAAGTTGGCTTGTCTGACTTCTGCATCTGGCAGCCGACAAAATCCAATCCTATCCGCATACTTCTAGCCCGAAAGGGCTGCGTTCACATAGCTCCATCATAACAACGAAGGTCGCAATGCGTCCTCGATCCCATCTCGTCACGTCCACACTTGAATCTCAAGAGGCAGGTACTCCAATGCGTCCCTTTTTCAAAACAAGATCTCTTTTCCTTCTTGCTGCTCTCGGGCTCCTTCTCATAAGCAGCTGCACGAAGCCGGAAAACAACAGCCTCTACGATCCCAATGTGACCTTCCGGCCGCAACCGGGTATCACAAGCATCAGCCCGACTGGCAGCGCGGTCGCTGGTATCGATACCATCATCATACAGGGAACGAATTTCTCCTCAGTGCTGCCGGAGAATTCCGTTTTCTTCAATGCATCGCCGGCAACGTTGCTCGCCGCAACCACAACACAGATCACACTCAGGGCACCGCTGGTGCCAAGCGACAGCATCGGGGTCCGTGTTGTCGTGCAGGGGGCTATCCCCTTCAGCAACATTGCTCAGTACAAATTGAAAGCGGCCGTGGCAACGTTTGGGGGGCTTCTTGCCAACGACACATCGACGTCGCTCGCCACCGACGCCAACGGTAACCTCTATTGCGCGTATCTCACGCGTGCCATCGAAGCCGGTGTCAGCAAGTTCACTCCGGCAGGCGTTCGCTCGAGTTACGCCCCGGCGACGGCAGGCGTTGCTCTTTGGTCAAGTCTAAAGATGGGTCCGAGCGGATACATGTACGCAGCCAGAAACTTCAGAGCTTTGTATCGCTACTCTCCGGGCGGCGGCTCTTCAGCAGCCCTCTGGCTCGCCTTCCCGACTGGCACGGCGATCGCGGACATCGATTTTGATCAGAGCGGTAATTGCTGGGGAGGCGGCAACAATTCGAACATCTACAGAATTGACCAAAGCAAGGTGATCACAACGTTCCCGTTTGTTGGCAACATCCGCTCGGTCAGAGTGTACAACGGCTACCTGTATTTCTCGGCCAAGACAAATGCCGGCGAAAAAATCTGGCGTGCTCAAATCTCCGCAAGCGGCATGGGAACTCCAGAGCTGTACTTTGATTTTGCCGCCGTGTATCCCACGAATGCAGCGTTGACCATTACATTCTCTTCCGACGGAACAATGTATGTTGGTACTGATGCCGCGGATGGACTGCTTGTTGTGAATCCCAACAAGACATACAACGCCCCGTATGGAGTCTACAAGGCATCGTTCGGGACGGGGTTGGCGTATTTCGCATGGGGGAATGCTGATGATCTGTATGCCAGCACATCGAACGGCATTCTTCTGAAGCTGACCATTCGCGGTAAAACGAGCGCGCCATACTACGGCAGCAAACTCTAAGTTGACGATGCGGATTTTCACATTTCCAAGCGACTTCAATAGGAAACTCTCAATGAAACGACTTGTTCTTGTTCTCGTCTCGGCAGCCCTCACACTCAGCCTGTTCATTCCGGTCTCTTTCTCACAGGATAAGCTGGCGCAGACCGGATTTTCATTCCTGAGTGTCGGCACCGACGCCCGTGCCACAGGCATGGGAGAAGCATTCACGACCATCGAAGGATCGTCGACAGCCTTGCTGTACAATCCTGCAGGCATCGCTGGGTTGACTACTTTCGTGGATCTTTCCACGAACCAGTTGAAGTGGATCGCTGACATCAAGTATCTCTCCGGCACGATTGCTTTTGCTCCATACGACGGAAGATATGGCGTCGTGGGGGTGAGTGTCATGAACGTCAACTATGGAGAATTCAAATTCACGCGCGTAGCACAAAACGCGGATGGGTACGTGGATATCGATGGATGGCCAAAGCCGACAGCCTTTGTGGTCGGATTGGGCTACGGAAAGGCGCTCTCGAGTCAGTTCTCCGTGGGAGGCCAGGTGAAGTACGCGAGCCAAAGCCTCGGAAAAAGCTACGTTCCGACGTATCGGACCACGACGCTTGGCTCCGGCCAGACGAAGCGCGACACAATCCTTGAAGAGAGAGATTATACCGTCGGTACTCTTGCGTTTGACTTTGGGACAATCTACAAAACGGGGCTGAAGAGCCTCGCATTCGGAGTGTCCATCAACAACTTCTCCCGGGAGATCAAGTACGAGCGTGAGAGCTTCCAGCTTCCTCTTTCGTTCAAGATCGGCATCTCAATGAATCTCATGGACCTCGTTTCGAACCTTGGGGAAGATCATTCATTGTTTGTTTCCCTCGATGCGGTTCACCCCCGCTCCTATGCGGAGTTCTTGAACATTGGCGGTGAGTACGTCTTCAGCAAGACAGTCGCCTTGCGGGTCGGTTACATCACCCACCACCCCGAGTACGGTTTGACCGCTGGACTCGGTGTGCAGAAGTTCGGGGTCGCTGTCGATTACTCCTACATGCCACACAAGGTGTTTAACAACATTCAACGGTTCTCGGTGAAGTTTTCGATGTAGGTCCACTCCCGTTCCTTGGAGTGAAATTCATTTGAGCGTTAAGTCATAGAGGAGTTTAGTCATGAGGAATGCTACACTTTTGGCCCTCGCACTGATCGTATGTTTCTCCGCTTTCCTTTCTGCCCAAACGCGCGGAAAGATCGCCGGACGGGTAACCGATGCGGAGAACAGACAGCCGCTTCCCGGAGTTGATGTGATAATCGAAGGGACAATGATGGGGGCATCGACGAATGCCGACGGCTACTACACGATTCTCAATGTCCCGCCGGGTACGTTTACGCTCAAATTCAGCATCATCGGCTATACCAAGACGAACGTCAAGGATGTCCGGGTGGTGATCGATCTGACTACAACCGTCAACGCGGAGTTGCGTGCGACAACCCTGGTCGCGGGAGAAATCGTCGTCACGGCGCAACGTCCCATTGTGACGAGAGATGTTTCCGCCAGCCAGTTCAACATCCAGACGAAGAACGTCGAGACGATGCCGGTCCAGACGGTGACAGAGGTTCTCTCGTTGCAGGCCGGTATCGAGCAGGGAAGTGACGGCATTGTGGTCCGCGGCGGAGGCACGAACCAGACTATCTTCATTGTCGATGGCTTCATCCTCAACGATGAACGTTCGAATATTCCCTATCGGGCAGTTGGCTTGTCTGCCACGCAGGAAATCCAGGTGCAGACCGGCGGCTTCAACGCTGAGTACGGCAACGTTCGGTCCGGCGTGGTCAACGTGATAACGAAAGATGGAGACCGCGGCCACTACAACGGGACATTCAATGTCCGGTATCGTCCGCCTGCACCGAAGCATTTCGGCATTTCACCTTATGATGCGAATTCGTATTTCAATCGTCCCTACACCGATCCAACGGTGTGCTGGACGGGGACGAAGAATGGCGCGTGGGACACCTACACGCAGAATCAATACCCATACTTCCAGGGTTGGAACGCCGTCTCGTTGGCAACGATGCAGGACAAGGATCCGTCGAACGACCTCACGCCGGAAGGGGCGAAGCGGTTGTGGGAGTTTCAGCGCCGTCGCACAGGCGACATCGACAAACCGGATTACATCATCGACGTCGGCTTCGGCGGGCCGGTTCCTTTCATCGGCAAGGAGCTCGGGAATCTTCGGTTCTTCGTCTCGCATTTCAATGAGCGCGATATGTTCATTGTTCCCCTTTCGCGAGACGCGTACACCGAAAACCATACACAGTTGAAACTCACGTCTGATATCACATCCACCATGAAACTTACGGTGGTCGGTCTTTACGGAGAAGACAATTCCGCCTCGCCATACGAATGGACGACAGCACCGACGGGATACCTGATGAGAAGCCAGTCGGAGGTCGCAGGTCTCCTCAGCGCCACGGACGGTATGAACGTCTTATACATGCCCGATCGATACAGTCCAAGCTCAGTGTACCGGTACACCATCGGCGCGACTCTCACGAATATGCTGAGCCCAACAACCTTCTATGAGGTGGCCGCGCAGCGGAACTCGAGCCGGTACAATACGTTCCAGATGGACACACGGGACACGTCGCGGATCTACCAGCCTGTTACAGGATACTATGTGAACGAGGCACCCTACGGTTACTGGGGCTATAGTACAGGAGCGATTGACGGCGTGATGAGCACGGGGGGATGGATGAACCTCGGGCGTGACCAGAGCGTCAATTCGACCACGACCCTTCGTTTCAGCCTTACGAGTCAGCTTGACCAGGACAACCAGGTCAAGGTCGGCTTCCAGTTCTCCTACGACGATCTGAATATTAACTCCGGAACGTACAGTCCGTCAATGTCGACTTGGACCCGAAGCTTGAAATATCATGTGTTCCCGTACCGACTCGGAGTATATGCCCAGGACAAACTGGAGTTCAGAGGGTTCATCGCGAACGTCGGCGTTCGGTTCGATTATTCCAATCCGAACAGCGTCTACTATGATCTTGGAATGTATGATCCTTTGTTCAGCCAGGGGTTGGGGAATACCATTGAGCAGAACGCCCCAACGCAGAAGGCGATCGCTCAGTACTATCTGAGCCCGCGGCTCGGAATCTCCCATCCCATTACCGAGAACTCCAAACTCTACTTCAACTACGGTCATTTCCTCTCGGAGCCTTCGTCTTCGAGTCGGTTCCGACTGCAGAGAGAGTCGAATGGGATTGTGACATACATGGGAAATCCCAACATGGCTCTCGAGAAGACTGTTTCCTACGAGCTCGGTTTCGAACAAAATGCTTTTGACATGTTCCTCGTTAACCTCGCAGCGTACTACAAAGATGTTACTCATCAACCCGGCTGGGTACACTTCCAGAACATCAATACTTCTGTGAACTACTACGAGTCCACGAGCAACAACTATGCAGACATCCGTGGTTTTGAAGTGACCTTGACGAAGCTCGGGGGATCGTGGATCAGCGGATTTGTCAACTATACATACGATGTCGGAAGCTCCGGCTACTTCGACCTGACACAGTACTATCAGGATGTGAACAAGCAGCGGAGTTACCTGCAGTTGAATCCTTATCAAACCAAGCCACATCCGCAGCCATACGCCAATACGAACGTCACCATTCGAACACCCGAAGCTTTCGGACCAGAAGTTGCCGGGATCCATCCACTCGCAGGGTGGAGCCTGAACTTTGTCGGCACCTGGGGGGCGGGAAGCTATGGTACGTACAATCCGAATTCAATTCCGGGCGTTGTTGATAACGTCCAATGGG
>JAPLFP010000023.1 GCA_026390585.1 Ignavibacteriales bacterium
AAAGGCTGATGGGGCGTTCTCTCGCCTTGTCGGCCTGCCGCCCGAACTGCTCGATAGGATCGACGACGCACTGCGCGAATTGGCCGCGTCCCCGCTCGAACTCGGGAAGAAGGCCTGTTTTCCGTATCCGCCCAAAGGGCAGATGTATTCGTTCCACCGCGACCACGGAGGAGTCAGGTACTACTTCGTCGCCTTCTACTATTTTGCCGACGATGAGAAGACCTTGCGCGTTTACGTTGGGAGATCAAGTAGGTCTTTAATGAGGGTCATAAGGTCAGGATGTTGGGGTTCGTCGGGATAGTCATGGCCTGGTTTCACAATCATGCGAGTTCCAAGAGGCTGACGAGAAAATCCTGAACAGCCTTCACTCGTGCGATGTTCAATGCTGCATCGCGCAGCCAGCGGTTGTCTTGTAGTGATACCTGCACGGATTTACCCGGCCGCAAAATACTTGCAATCGTGCCCACGACTGCCTTATTTCGGCCCGCCGGCTTGTTGAAGTCTTCGAGGTCATCCGCCATGAGCGTACCATCGGCCGACACGGAGTTCACATGAGTGATCGCGCTTTGCAGAAGATTCGGATAAACCTGCTGCGCGCACTCGATGAGCAGACTTTCGAGCGTTCCTGCGTTGTGGTTGTCGGGAAGGACGAAGGCGCCCAGTTTCGGAGGCCCGGCTGCAACAGTGCCCGCCGCCTGGGGGAGTGCAAACCCCTTGGCCTGCATGCCTTCCTTGATGATCGCATAACGATCTGCGGCAATAATCGCATTGTCGGAGTCCAAAATAATTCCGATTCCGGTCACTTGAGTCATGTCGATTCGATCAGCATTTTCTTCCACGGTCTGTATAAGTCGCGTGTCGCCAATCGCACTATGGATAGCGACCGCGTGTGTGTCGCTTTGGAGAAACAGAGGGGTTGTCATCCGCTTCTGCAAATCGCCGTCCGGCGGGTACTTTCTCGGAATTAATGGCTCAAAGAAAGGATCAAGATCGGCCTCAAGCTGGACTCGACTCAGATGGAAAGGACGCAAAAGGCGATACGCGAACTCAACGTCATGCGGACCTTCGACAACAATGTATCCGTATTTTGGCATGATTTACCTCACATCCAGTCCGCGTTCGCGTCGAAGTCGAAGAAGTAAGTCGGCCGCAATCCGTTTGACCTGTGTTTCCTTCCCCGTTTGATCGAGATGAAAAGTGACGAGGTCGTCGATTCGATCTCCTGCCGCCGAAACGATGGCATCAACCGCCTCAAGACTGTGCGTCGTGGCGATGATTTGCACATCGAATTGCCTCGCCGCCTTCGCAAGCCATGCGAACACTCGTTCCAAAGAGCCGACATGGATTCCCGTTTCAAGCTCATCAATTAGCAGTACGCCTCCACCTTTCAGCATGTGGAGCGTGCTCGCCAGAAGCACAGCTCGTCGGAGTGCGTCGCCGAATACAGACAAAGGGGCAGGCCCCATACGCTTGTGATTCAGGTAGATCGCTGGACGTCCGCCACGGAACGATGCAATCTGGATATCGACGATGTCGGGATCAAACTGCGTAATCAACTCCAGGACATACTCACGACCACGCGTTGAATCGGCTTCCGAAGAAAACAACTGCTGCGAATGCGAACGCACCTGTAAACGATTGAGCTGGTATGAATATGGCGTCAGGGTATCTGTTGGGAGATTACCTTCTCGTTGTGACCTATAATGCCGCCCCATCATCCGATCCTCTTCCCAGAACTGCATTACAATCGGTTCGATGGTGGAATGCGTGCCGGAATCGAACAAGGTTGCCTGATTCGGAGCCGCATCGCTTTCAACGAAATGAGCAATCTCCGCTCCACGCCACGGCTCCTCCATTTCAAGAGCGTCCCCGGTGCCGGGCCGCCGACGAACCATTCGCTCTAACCGCTCTAAATCCCTGGGGCTTGGTTCACCGACGATGTCCTTGTATTCGACGTGCAAATTCCTCAATGGAAATGCCCCGGAACATTTCATCTCGCAGCGGCTCGTGAACATGAACTCCGAATCCACCAACTCCCCGGTTTGTGGAAAGCACCAGCGAAGCGACTGAACGCGAGTTTCATCGAGCCCGCCGAAATCACGCCGGCGAACCATCGCCAGCCATTCGGATGGGTCGTAGGGATTACAGAGAATCGACAACGCTTCCAGCACACTGGTCTTGCCGGAATTGTTTTCGCCAACCAGGATGTTGAGCGGACCAAGTCCATCAAGCGATAGGTTTCGCAGCCCGCGAAACCCGTCGATCCAAACTTTTTCCAGAGAGTGTTGAGGCATTGGGTTTCTCCTTCACGCGGTATCGTTTTGTCTCTCGTTATTCTAATCAATAGGGCGTTGCT
>JAPLFP010000152.1 GCA_026390585.1 Ignavibacteriales bacterium
GGCCGTCCTGTCGCAGGATGATATGATCTACGTCGACGATCTCGCGCTCCCGCTGAGCCCCAGGTCGCTGGCCGAGGCCGGCACCGGATCGTCACGCGGGAGTATTCTGGTTGGGAGCGCTATGTCGCTTGATGAGATCGAGGTGGCACATGTCAGAGGAGTTCTGCAATCGGTCGGATGGAATAAAAAGACGGCTGCGGAAATCCTTGGACTAAGCGTCAAAACACTGTATTCTAAGATTCAGGCTTTCGGGCTCACTGAGGCGAAGTAGGTGCTTGAGATTGAAGAAGTGATGCTTGCCCAAAGGCGTCCTTCAACGGAGAACAAACGCAGCTGAAGGACGCCTTTTCCTAGGCCGCTTACTTAGTGAATTCATATGAACGAACGTATTCTTGTGGTTGACGACGAGGAAGACCTTCGCCTTTCACTGAAGTTCGAACTCAAGTCGGCGGGTTTTGAGGTCGACGTGGCGGCTGACGGGGAGGGGGCTCTCGAGAAGCTCAGTGCAAAACAAGCAGACGTTGTCTTGCTTGATATCGACATGCCGCGGATGAGTGGCATCGAGGCCCTGGCAATTATACGACACAGAAATACCCTCGGACCGAGACCATAATGCTGACGGGCATGCAGGACGTGAAAACCGCCGTTGAGTGCATGGACAAGGGGGCGTTCTACTATGTAATGAAGCCGTATTACGCGAGTGACCTCCTCGGTCTGATCGAAAGGGCACTCGAACGAAGACGATTGATTACGCAGAACGAAGCGTTGAAATCGGAACTCGCCCGTCATGAGCTGTCGGCGAACATCAAGACCGAGAACTAGTGTCGCGTATCGGAAATACCTTTAATAAGTCGGATTGCCGAAATGGCACAATTCGCCCGGGTTTCGCCAATTTAGGTGTATAGTATTCGACAACGAATCTCTGAAACGCGATACTAGAACCTATCTCAAAAACGTTTTGTGAAGAATGAGTTCGGGCAAGTGGGTCAGATGAGAGACGTTTCACAGAGAGACACGGAGTGTGCATGGAGATACACGGAGAAATCTTCTCCGTGGCGCTCTGTGATTCTCTGTGGAACTCTGTGTAATTACAGAAGCATCAGACAGGACGAGTCTTCGCTTGATCCCATGCTCTGCGTGGGAACAGAATAAGATTGGTGCTCCCACACAGGAGCGTGGGAACGAGAAAACAATCATTGAATATCAGGTGACCCATGGCAAAACTATCAGCTTCCATACTCGCAGTAGATGACGAAGACGTCAACCTTGAATTGCTAAAACGTGTCTTGCCGCGGCAAGGTTACTACGTCGACACGGCCAGTGACGGTGCAGCTGCCATCACCATGCTGCAGACGTTGCCGTTTGATTTGATTCTTCTCGATATCATGATGCCAATCGTTGACGGCATCCAAGTACTGAAGTTTGTGAAAGAACAGGATCTTGACACGGAAGTCATCATTCTCACGGCCGTGCAGGATGTTAAAACCGCTGTTGAATGCATGGACTTGGGGGCGTTCTACTACATCACGAAGCCCTATCATGTGAGTGACCTCCTCGGCCTGATTGAGAGGGCGCTCGAGCGGAAACGACTGGTCACACACAACAAGGCGCTGAAATCAGAACTGGCTCGCCGAGTGCTGTCGGCGAATATCAAGAGCCAAAACAAAACATTTCTGGAAGTCCTGGATATGGCTACCCGAGCGGCTCCGACTGACTCAGCAGTTCTCATCCAGGGGGCGATAGGTACGGGAAAAGAAATGGTTGCCGACTTCCTCTACAACAACAGTCTTCGAAAGGAGCAACCTTTCCTGGCTCTCAATTGCTCGTCGATGCCCGAGGAACTGCTCGAGAGTGAGCTCTTCGGGCAGGAAAAGGGTGACTCGACGGTCGAGACGGGTGTGAAGCAGGGATTGCTGGAGATAGCGAACGGTGGAACTTTGTTTCTGGATGAGATAGGAGAGATGCCATTGGCTGTTCAACCAAAGCTGCTTCGGTTCCTGGAGACGCGGGAGTACCTCCGTACAGATGGAAAGAAAAAACTCAAATCGGATGTCCGACTCATATCAGCGACAAACAGAGACTTGCGGCAGGAGGTCCTCGAGAAAAGGTTTCGGGAGGATCTGCTCCTCCACATCAGCGTTGTGACTCTGGATCTGCCACTGCTTCGGAATCGGAGGGACGACATCCCGCTCCTCGTCGAACACTTCCTCACAGAACATGCTGGCACCAAAGAACCCAAGCATCTTGACGAGGCGGCAATAGGAGTGCTCATGAAGTACGACTGGCCGGGTAACATACGGGAGCTGGAAAACATTATCGAACGGGCAGTTGTGCTTTCACGAGGAACGATCATTCACGCCGCCGATCTGGCGGTTCCATTGGCGATGAGTCCATCTTCGTAGCAAAAAGGAGATCATCATGCAGATACAGGTTCGTGTTCTTGTTGTCGACGATTCTGATCACGTCCGGATCCTTGTCTCCAAGCTCCTGAAACAGCGCGATTTCCTGGAGATTGATACTGCACCGAACGGGAAAGTCGCATTGGAGAAGATAAAGTCCTTTCGTCCCGATATCATCTTTCTTGATGCCATCATGCCTGAAATCGGAGGACTGGAGGTTTTACAGACCGTCAAGAAGGAGTCTCCCGGCATTATCGTGGTGATGATGTCCTCCATCTCGGCCCGGGAGGAGATCCTGCAATTCAAGGAAGCCGGTGTTGATTTTTATATTCTGAAGCCATTTGAGACTCAAAAATTCGATGAGGTGCTGGATAAAGCCTTCACGCTTCTGAGTGGCAAAAAGGAGGGGTAACCTATGCAGTGCATGAGATGTAAGGCCGAACATGACGTTCTCCAAAATTTCTGTATCGAGTGCGGTGCTGCGATGGGGTTGACGTGCGATCGATGTGGAACAATCAATCCGATGGAAGCGCGTCATTGTGGATCGTGCGGGCAAGGGTTCATAGCTTCTCTCCAGCAGGGGGGAGCGGGTGCGGGTGCTTCACAAACCGCGCGCGCAAGCAAAACGAGACAATACACCATATCAGAGATCGAGGAGCTCCTCGTTCCGAGAAAAGCGATCATGGCTGATGAAGAATCTACAAGAATCCTGAATCAAAATGACATCGACAACCTATTCCAATGAGCGTGCCCAGTGAATACAGAACTCAGACAAGTACTCGACGCGCTCGTTGAGCGTGGCAGTGTGTCTGCCGACGTCGTGAGCGTGAAACGACTATTGATCGACGATTCAGCACGATTGAAAGGAATAGCGAGAAGCCTCATTGAAGTACTGGCTCTTTCCGAAGACGAGATCGCCGATGCAATCTGCTCTCGATTCCGTTTCGCACGGATGCAGATTGTGCACGAAATGGAGAGTGCGCCTGCCAACATCCTGACGGACGATGAGATCAGGCACTACAACGCCCTCCCGGTATTTCGCATTGGCCTGGAACTGACGATTGCCTTTATCGATCCCCCGTCGTCAACGCTGAACAACTTCCTTCAAAAGCTCTCGGGCTGCAGGATTAAGCCGGTCATTACGACGGTTTCGGATTTTGAGGCAGCGTTAAAGAATTACAAGGGCGGCCTGGACAAACTGCAAAAGATAGTTACATCCATCAATTTCGACAAACTGGATATCAAAAAGCTGGGTGAAAAAGGGGCGACGAAAGCGATGGAGGCCGAACTCGACGGAATGATGTCGGATCTCGTTAACGAACTCCTCCTGCGCGCAGCGAAATCCGGAGCGAGCGATATTCACGTTGAGCCCCTCGAGCACGAACTCTTGATTCGCTTCCGTATAGACGGCGTTCTCCAGAGAATTCTCTCGCTACCTATTGCGTATCATCCTGCCATGATAGCTGTCTTCAAATCGCGTTCGGGAATCGACATTTTCCAGCGGGGTATACCTCAGGATGGGAGAATCACAATGACGTTTGCTGATCGCGAGTTCGATGTCCGCGTCAGCACGCTCCCGCTTCTCAAGGGAGAGAAAATGGTTCTCCGGTTGCTGAGCAAGACGTCGATGATGATTAACCTGGAGAATCTTGGTTTTTCGGAATCGAATCTCAGACAGTTCCGTTCGCTGCTCGCACTGCCCAATGGCATTGTGCTGGTGACCGGGCCAACTGGAAGCGGAAAAACGACGTCCTTGTATGCGGGCCTCAACGAGATTAAGAGCATTGGTACGAATATCACGACGGTAGAAAACCCGGTAGAGTACAAGCTGGATCTCATCAATCAGGTCCAGGTAATGGCCGAGAGAGGATTGACCTTTGCGACTTCGCTGCGGGCCATTCTCCGTCAGGATCCCGATGTGGTGCTCGTGGGTGAGATTCGCGACGTCGAAACCGGCACGATCGCAACAGAAGCTGCGCTGACTGGGCATCTTGTGCTCAGTACATTGCACACGAATGACGCTATCGGTGCAATTCCTCGCATGATCAACCTCGGGATCGAGGCATTCTGGGTCAGCGCGTCGGTGATTGGCATTGTGGCCCAGCGTCTCGTGCGGAGGATCTGCGCCCGCTGCAAGGAGGAGTATGAGCCCACACCTGAAAGGCTGGAGGCGTTCGGTTTGTCCAATCTTCCGAAGGGGACGACATTGTTCAGAGGCAAGGGATGCGAATACTGTAGCGGCATCGGATTCAAAGGAAGAGTCGCCATCCATGAAGTCCTTGTCATCACGGAAGAAATGCGGGATGTTATTTTTGGCGAGGTGACAACGGGCAAACTTCGTAAGCTGGCCCTGGCCAACAATTTTCGTGACATGTTGTTCGACGGAGTTCAGAAATCCCTGGCGGGCATCACGACGGTTGATGAGGTGCGGAGGGTTATACCGTTTAGTTAGAAGGTTGTTCTCTGTGTCTCTCTGTTTAAGGCTTTGGTTGGTCACACAGAGGTACACAGAGAAGCACAGAGCTACACAGAGGAATTGTTCTCTGAGTTTCTCTGTGTAACGCTTTGGTTGGTGACGCAGAGCCACACAGAGGAGCATAGACTCTGCTAAATCTTTTCCGCCAGTACCTTCTCAATCGTTTCCTGAAGCGTCTTCGACGGGACCGGTTTGTCCATGACGGCGGCCGCGCCGCTCATGAGGAGAGTGTCTGAACTCGCAGTCGAGCCCTTCCCGGTGATCACAAAGACGGGGATTGGCTTTGTCGTCGGATCTCCCTTCAGGAGGTTCAGAAACTCGTAGCCGTTCATCTCCGGCATAGAATAATCCGTGACAATGATTCTCGGTTTGTACTGTTTCGCCAGCGAAAAGGCTTCCTTGCCATTGGACGCCTGCATGACGTGGGCATCAGGGTACATTTTCTTGAGGTAGCGTGAATGGAGCACCCGAACACCCTCGTCGTCATCAACAACCAACACCACGTGCTCCTTGTTCTCGACGACTCTGGGTAGCCGAATGGTGAACGTCGTTCCCTGACCCAATTCGCTGTCTACCGAGATCGACCCATTATGTTGTCTCACGATCTCGTAGACCAGAGACAAACCGAGTCCGGTTCCTTGCTCGCCATTCAGACCAGGTCTGGTGTACTTCTCTTCTACTTTGAAAAGCTTTTTGAGATCATCTTTAGGGATGCCACTGCCGGTATCCTTCACTGCGAGCACCCATTCCTCATCCCTTTCCTCGACCAGGTCGATAGAGATCATCCCACCTTTTGGTGTGAACTTCAATGCGTTGCTGAAGAGGTTGTTGAAGACCTGCATCAACAGAACCTGATCACCTCGGATTTTTGTCATGACAGGAAGCGTCGATCGCAACGTGATTTCTTTCTGCTTTGATGTGCCGAGATGGGTTGTGAGGCAGCTCTTCACGAGGCTATCCAATTCGATCTCTTGTATGTCAAGCTTGATCCGCCCTGTTTCGAGCCTTGACCAGTCGAGTAGCCTGTTCAAAAGAGCCAGCTGCCGCTGGGCGGCATCGCGTATGTACGTGAGGAATTCTTTCCGCTCGGTATCCGAAATTGTTTCTCCGTCAGTGATAAGAATCTCGCAGAAGCCAAGGATGCTGGTGAATGGAGACCTCAAATCGTGCGAGAGGACGGAAAAGAGGCGGTCCTTTTGAGCATTCAACTGAGACAGCGATTCGCGCGATGCCTGAAGAGCAGACAACGAGTCTTGCACTCTTGCCTGGAGGTCCTTTCGCTCAGTAATATCGCGGCTTATACCAAC
>JAPLFP010000176.1 GCA_026390585.1 Ignavibacteriales bacterium
TTCCTGGAAAGGCTCATGGGGCAATCGGTGACTGAGCTGGCTTCGATCAAGAGGGAACTCTTCAGTCAACCTGTTCTCCAATACAAGTTTACATCACCGTACTAACATCTCACAGGAGGCACCTTGACAAAAGCTGATATCGTTGATGTCATTGCAGCAGCCACCGGGTTAACGAAAGTGGAAACCGAGGCAGTGGTGGATGGCTTCATCTCCACGGTCATCGATGCGATGAAAGCCGGAAAGAACATCGAGATACGTGGTTTCGGCAGTTTCAAGGTTAAGAAGCGGAAGGGTCGGATGGCAAGGAATCCCAGAACCGGCGAGCAGGTGAAGGTCGAAGAGCACTTCGTTCCGATCTTCAAAGTTTCGAAGGATCTGAAACACGTTGTCGACGAGAACCTGAAGAAGACGGCAGGACAGTCATAACGATGAAGCCTAGAGTTCTGTGTGCGGAGTGTCAGAACGAGATTCAATGGGGTGTCCGGGTGTGTACTCACTGTGGCAAGCCCGTTGAATGGCCCGGGGAAGCTGCTTCCGACGGAAGGGAAGTGGTCTCAGGCGGGGCGGTGTGTCCAACGTGCGGTTCCGAGAACGCTGCCGACGCTGGTTTTTGCGGCTCATGCGGGGCGAAGCTGAAGGTGCAAGAAGCAGGTCCATCCGGAAAGCAGCAACCCAGTCAGGGGCGTCCTGCTCTGAAACAGGGGAAAGCACGTGCTGAGAAAAAGAACCGCGAGTCTTCAAATCCGATGTTCTCATGGAAGGTCATATTCGGCTTCCTTGGTGTCTTGCTGATTCTCATAGTTGCGCTCGAGTTCTTCCCATCGCGTGATCAACAAACCGCCCAACCGACGTCGACGGCTCCTCCGGCACCTGCTGCAAATATGCAACTTACCAATCAGATCAGTGATCTGGAAAAGCGGGTCGCGGCAGACCCGAATGACACACAATCCATCCTGACCCTCGCAAATGTTTGCCAGGACGGACGTTTTTTTGACAAGGCCATTGTGCAGTATCGGAAGTATCTTGAAAAGAACCCCAAGGACGCGAACGCCCGAGTTGATATGGGAATCTGCTATTTTGAGACGTCCAACCTGGATGAGGCACGAAAAGAAATGGAGCTGGCGCTGAAGTATGATGCGAAACATGTCGCGGCGCATTTCAACCTCGGGATTGTCAGTCTTCGGGCAGGGAAAGTCAAAGAAGCAAACGAATGGTTTAAGAAGACAATTGCACTTGCCCCCAAGAGTGATATGGGGCAGCAGGCGAAGCAGATCCTTGACCAACATTCTAGTCCAGTTGTTCAAAACAAATAAAGGAGGGCGCAATGCCGAGTGGTAAGAAGCGTAAACGCCATAAAATGGCGACCCACAAACGCAAAAAGCGTTTGCGGAAGCAGCGTCATAAAAAGAAGAACCGGTAGATCGCGATTTGTCCAATTGGGATCCACCGTTCTAACGATGCATGCAGCCCTGTTGAGCAGTTACAGCAGGGCAGTTTTTTCTCATGAGCTTTTTCCTTCCGCCCGACGCCGTGATCCGGTCAAAACGCTGCACTGTCGGGGAGAGGCGAAACGACCGCAGAGTGGTCTTCATCTGAAGACGCCTAACCGATTGTCGAATCTGATTCTGTCCGATGGGTCCACATTGTGTGTGCGCCCTGCGGGGAGACGCATCTCAGTGAGAATATCCGCGGGGGAGTTGTTGCCAGAAATGGCTCGGCAGGGTCGCGATTTTCTTGTTTCTTTACCTCTTATTTTCTAATTTCATCTGCATTCGTGTATTGTGTTGGTTTCAATTTTCTATGGAGGAAATATGGCAGACGATAACAATGATGGAATGGCAAAAGGTCTCATCGTTGGTTTCATCGCAGGGAGCGTTGTCGGTGCAGTGTTGGCGTTGCTGTATGCCCCGAAGACCGGCAGGGAACTCCGGCGTGATATCAAAGAGAAGACCGGTGAACTGGTCGAAAAGGGCGAAGACTACATTGCCAAAGCTCGCACGAAAGCTTCAGAGATCGTGAACGAGGCAAAAAAAAAATCTGATTCCCTGATCTCGGATGCGCGCAAACAAGCGACCGACTTGATGGGAGATGCAGAGCGAATTCTCACCGGTGCCCGGAACAAGCAGGGCGGGTAAGAGTCGCGCTCCCGAGTGTGGAATGATGCCATCCAAGAACTGATGTAGTTCTGTACTTGTATTGATTGAGAGGAACTTGCCGTGGAAACTGTTCTTCAATTCGTTCAGCTGATCGCGTTGATCAGTCTGACAGCGTTGAGCATCTACCTGATCGTCATTCTGTCCGGTCTCAGACGCGACGTCTCGGAATTCGTCCAACGGGCCAAGCCCGTGCTGGAGAACCTCGCGTTTATCACTGAGAAATTGAAATCGACAGCGCAGAAAATCGACGATCACGTTGACATTGTCAAAAGTTCATTGACTTCGTTGAAGAGCGTGGCAGACAACGTGCTCGTGCTTGAAGAGCGCGTGCAACAACGACTCGAAGAACCCATCCTTCAGGTTGCCTCGATTATCGGAGCCATCGTGAGCAGTGTCGGGGTCTTCTTTGAGCGGTTCCGACCCCGTGGCTGATGAGCTTCACCTCGAGTTGTCCTCTCTGACCTTTCTATCACCTATGAACAATGAGGAGATACCGTGGCTAGCGCGCCTCAAAAAGAATACTCGATAGACAAAATCCGCAACATTGCATTCATAGGGCATGGCGGTTCCGGCAAGACGACGTTGTCGGAAGCTATGCTCTTTACCTCCGGCGCAACGACGAGATTCGGACGGGTAGAGGATGGCAGCTCTGTCTCCGATTACCATCCGGATGAGATCGAGCGCAAGATCTCCATCAACGCGTCGCTCCTTCATTGCGATTGGGATGGAACGAAGTTCAATATTCTCGACACGCCAGGATATTCCGATTTCACCGGGGAAGTGATTTCCTCGTTGAGAGTGGCCGATATTGCTGTCGTTGTTCTGAAGGCCGTCGAAGGTACGGAAGTCGGCACAGAGATCGTCTGGAACTACACGAAGCACTTCCAGACTCCGACCGTCATCGTTGTCAACAAGCTCGACAACGAAAACGCGGAGTTTGATCACGCTGTTGCTTCGTCCAAGAACCGCTTCGGAAACGACGTGACGCTCATTCAGTTCCCGGCAAACCAGGGTCTGACGTTTGATTCCATCGTTGATGTACTGAAAATGAAAATGTACAAGTTCAACCGCGACGGAAGCGGTAAGTTCGCTGAGCTTGACATACCGGCTGACCTCAAGGAAAAAGCAGAGGCGTTGCACGAAGAGCTCATCGAGAAAATTGCTGAAACCGATGAAGCGTTGATGAACAAGTTCTTCGAAGACGGCACGCTTCACGATGCGGACTTACTCAAAGGCTTGAAGGTCGCGCTGAACACCAGGAAGATCTTCCCCTTATTCTGCTCGTCGGCAAGCATGAACATAGGTCTTGGTTCTGTGTTGGGCTTTCTGGCCCAGTACGGTCCGTCGCCGCTTGACCGGGGTCCGGTCGAGGCAACGGATATTCAAAAAGACCAGCCGATCCAAGTCGTTCCCGATCAGGCAGCCCAGCCGTCGTTGTTTGCGTTCAAGACCGTTTCTGAACAACACGTTGGTGAACTTTCGTACTTCCGTGTGTACTCAGGAACCGTGACGCCGGGAATCGATCTCACGAATCAGTCAAACGGTAAAGCTGAACGGCTCGGTCAGATCTTTGTCATGAACGGCAAGGAACGCAAGGATGTCGCAAAGCTCTTTGCCGGCGATATCGGTGCGGTGGTGAAGCTGAAAGACACGCACACCAACAATACACTCTCCAGCAGAGCATTTCCCGTCACGTTCCCCACGATCACCTTTCCGGATCCGGTGATTCGTATGGCGATTGCCCCAAAGGCGAAAGGGGACGAAGACAAAATTGCGACGGGTCTTCACACGCTTCACGAGGAAGACCCGACGTTTCTCGTCCAGGTTGATGGACTTCTGAGCCAGACAGTCATCGCGGGTCAGGGTGAACTTCACCTGCTCATTGTGACGAAGAGACTCAAGGAAAAATATGGTGTTGAAGTCGATCTCGCGGAACCCAAAATTCCGTACAAGGAAGCAATCAAGGCGATAGTGCCTTCGGTTGAGTACAAACACAAGAAGCAGACGGGCGGACGCGGCCAATTCGGTCACGTGTACTTGAAGATCGAACCACTGCCGCGCGGCACCGGCTTCGAATTCGTCGATGAAGTGGTTGGCGGCGTGGTCCCCGGGCGCTTTATCCCGGCGGTCGAGAAGGGCGTCATCGAGGTAATGCAGCGAGGCGTCATTGCCGGTTACCAGGTGGTGGACGTTCGGGTCACGATCCACGATGGTTCCTACCATTCGGTGGACTCTGATGAGCATTCTTTCAAGATCGCCGGCGCGATGGCGTTCAAGAAAGGGTTCATGGAAGCGAGGCCGGTTCTCCTGGAGCCCATCAACGAAATCGAAGTGATTGTCCCGGATGAATACATGGGCGATGTCATGGGTGATATTTCCGGTCGCCGCGGGAAAATCGCCGGCATGGAATCAGAGGGTCATTTTCAGAAAATCAAAGCTCTTGTGCCGATGTCGGAGATCCACAAGTACTCGACGATTCTCCGGTCGATGACACAAGGCCGCGGAGTGTATCGGACGAAGTTCTCGCACTACGAGGAACTGCCGAGGGAGCTTGCTGAAAAGGTGATCGCTGCGAAGGAAAAAGCAAAAGAAGACGAAGAATAGTCTTCATGTGAACGGATATCATTCAGGCCCGCGTCAAGCGGGCCGAACTTTCATACGCTCTCTATGAATACGCTCGAAAAGAAAATCGCACAGAAGAAAGCTCGCATCGGAGTCGTTGGATTGGGATATGTCGGACTTCCGCTGGCGGTCGAGTTTGCCGCTCAGGGATTCGAGACCGTCGGTATTGAAGTCGACAAGAAAAAAGTCAACGCCATCAACTCCGGCCGGAACTATATCGCTGATGTCGATGACAGGGTGTTCGCAAAAGTCACAAAGAGCGGGATGTTGAAGGCTGCAGCGGACTACGACGATGTTCCGAAGTTGGATGTTATCTTTATTTGTGTCCCCACTCCGTTCACTCCGAACAAAGAACCAGATATCTCCTACATCGTGGCATCGGCAAGAGAAATTGCGCCGCGGTTGAGGAAAGGACAGCTCATCATTTTGAAGAGCACAACGTTCCCAAACACAACAGAAGGGTACGTTCTACCGATCCTCGAAGAGTCGAAGCTGAAAACGGGTGAGGACTACTATCTGGCTTTTTCCCCTGAACGCATTGATCCGGGAAACAAGAAGTGGACAACGGCAAACACACCGGTTGTTGTGGGGGGCGTGACCCCGGAATGCACGAGGCTCGCGTGTCTGGCAACTTCACAAATCACGCCGAAGGTTGTCCCGGTTTCGAGTCCGAAAGTCGCGGAACTCGAGAAATTACTGGAGAACATTTTTCGCAGTGTGAACATCGCTCTGGTGAATGAGCTCGCGCAGCTGTGCGATCGCATGGGGGGCGTGAATGTGTGGGAAGTTGTGGAAGCAGCGTCCACCAAGCCGTTTGGTTTCATGCCTTTCTACCCGGGACCGGGGATTGGAGGCCATTGCATCCTCATCGATCCCTACTACCTTTCTTGGCTGGCGCGTCAGTACGACTTTCAGACGAACTTCATTACGCTTGCAGCCGAGACCAACGAAAACATGCCGTTCTACGTCAAGAACATGGTTCTACGTGAGATCAGCATGATGCCGGTGACATTTCCCGAGGCGAAGATCCTGATTCTGGGGATTGCGTTCAAGCGTGACGTTGACGACATTCGCCATTCCCCTGCGCTCAAAGTGATGGAATTGCTGCACAGTGATGGTGCAAGGAATATCGCTTACAACGATCCTTATGTTCCAGCCGTTGACATCGACGGAAAGAAATTCACATCCGTTGAGATCGACAAGAAAGTTCTGCAGGGTGCGGACTGCGTGCTGATCACGACAGATCACTCTTCGTACGACTATGACTTCATCGTAAAGAACGCGCGGCGCGTGATTGATGCCCGCAATGCGACGAAGAATGTGAAGGAGGGAAGAAACAAGATCGTTCTTCTCGGCGACGGTAAATGACGAGGAAATCCTTGAAACGATTGTTTGCTCCATGGCGATCGGCCTACATCGCGAGTTTTCGGAGCACTTCAAAAAGTAAGCCGTGTCTCTTCTGCCGGATAGCGAAAGAGCGACGTGACGAAAAGAACCTCGTGGTCTGGCGCGGGAAGCACTGCTTCATCGTAATGAATTTGTTCCCCTACAACAGCGGCCATTTGATGGTTGTGCCGTACAAACACACAGCCAAACTCGAGTCGCTCTCGGACGACGTCTACGTCGAGGTGATGCAAGCGACCGCGATTGGCATGCGTGCCCTCGGCAAGGTGAGCGGGCCACATGGTTTCAACCTCGGGGCAAATGTAGGACGCATTGCCGGAGCTGGCATCGACAAGCACATCCATTTTCACATCGTTCCCCGATGGAACGGCGATACGAACTTCATGCCTGTCCTTGCAGATGCCAAACTCATCTCCGAAGATCTCAAGAAGACTTGGGCGCGATTGAAGAAAGCTGTGAAGTAGCAAAACGAAGTATCACTCCTCAATTTGCCCCTCAGCGGTTTCTTGATTCTTACCTCCACCAACAAACATCCGTCAGTCTGAGCGCAGTGAGCGCTGTTTGCGAACGAAGGCGAAGACTCTACCGAGCCTAGAACACCCTTCGATTCGTCCCGCAAAACGGGACTCGCTCAGGGTGTAACCCGTTTCTTTCCAAGAGTCCCGCTTTTTGGATCCCGTCAAGTGAGCGGGATCCCAGAAGACGGGAAAAGCGGCAACAAGCGGATGAGCCTTTTCACTCACCTCAGCCGTGTTTTCCCCACAAAAGGAATGCACCATTTGCTTTTGACACCGGACTGCACTAGTTTTGTGAGGTTATTTGTTCCTTCCAACGTACTGCCGATGTTGTCGCGGTAGCCAAAGTCTTCCTACTGAGAGGAAGTCTCCATGATCGGGACGACCGTCTCACATTATAAGATCCTTGAGAAACTTGGCGAAGGCGGCATGGGTGTCGTCTACAAGGCCCATGACACAAAGCTGGATCGCGACGTCGCGCTGAAATTCCTCCCACATCACCTCACTGCCACAGCTGATGAACAAGCCCGATTCCTCCAAGAAGCGCGGGCTGCCTCAGCTCTAAATCATCCGAACATCTGCGGGATCTATTCAATCGGCGAAGATGGAGATAGACACTTCATTGAGATGGAGTATGTGGAGGGCAAGACACTGCGTCAAATGGTCCCCATCCAGAAAACACAAATAGCCGTCGATTACGCAATTCAAATCGGTGAGGCGCTGCAGGAAGCTCACAGCAAAGGCATCGTGCATCGTGACGTCAAAGCCGACAACATCATGGTCAACTTGAAGAACCAGATCAAGGTGATGGACTTCGGATTGGCCAAGCTAAAAGGATCACTGAAGCTAACGAAAACCTCCAGCACGGTTGGGACGCTGGCCTATATGGCCCCAGAGCAGATACAGGGGGGCGAGGTCGACGCAAGGAGCGACATCTTTTCGTTCGGGGTAGTGCTGTATGAGATGTTGGCGGGACACTTACCATTCAGGGGTGAACATGAAGCGGCGATGATGTATTCGATTGTGAACGAAGACTCGGAGCCAATTCAGAAATATCTCCCCGATGTATCCTCCGACCTCATTCACGTTTTGAATAGACTGCTGGAAAAGAATCCTCAAGATCGATACCAATCAATTGCCGAGGCTGTCATTGAGTTGAAACGGCTGAAGCGTGATACCTCAAAAGTTCACAGAATCCAGCCTATCACTCAGTCCGTGAACCCACAGCTTACAACTGTTTCCGGTGCGTCATCACAACAACTGCCAATCCCATCCAGGCCGTTCTGGAGAAAACCGTTGTTCCTCGGCTCAGCGATTGTACTCGTTGTCGGAATCATTGCAGTGGGAGTGCTCGTCTTTTATCCAAACGCGAAAGAGATCGTACTATTCAACCCAAAGGGCGTCGTGGTGGCCGAATTCGAGAACCAAACGGGGGACGGCTCGCTCGTTCATCTCAGTCGGATGGTGACCGATGCACTCTCTCAAGGACTCGCGCAAATTGGGCTTGTGGATGTGGTCCCCAGCTCCGACGCGCTGCTAGCAACCCGGAAGTTGCAGCGTGAACCTGGCAGTGCTCAAAGGATCGTGCCGGCACGAGATTTAGGGAAAGCCACGAAAGCAAAGCTGGTGGTCTCCGGCGCTTTCTATCGACAGGGGGATAATCTCCAGATTCGAGCGGAGATCCTTGATGCCGAAACCGGAAAGCTTCTCGCGGCAGTTGACCCGGTCACAAAACCTTCAAGCGCCATAACAGATCTCATAGAGGAGCTCAAAGAAAGAGTCTTGGGGCTTGTGGCATTGAAACATACTTCCTATCTCAGTATGTACCTCGGAATCCTTCACCCGCCAACGTACAAAGCACTCAAAGAGTTTACACAGGGCTATGATTTCTTCACACGCAGCGACTATCGCTCAGCGATCCCGTGCTTCCAGCGCGCCGAAAGAATCGACTCATTGTTCTTTGCCGCAAGGATATATCTCTCGGTTGCCCATAGCAATATTGGACAGTTGGCCGTATCCGATTCAATCGCAACTTGCCTAGATAGGTTCCGTGATCGCTTCACTGATTATGAACGAAACTTGCTTGATTGGATCCAATCCGCCAACCGCGGAAGTTATGAAGCCGCATATCGTGCAGCTGTTAAAATGCGGGCTCTTGTTCCGAGTTCAACGAGCACGTATATCAGCGCGTCGTATGCCGCACGTCTCAATCGGCCCCAGCAAACCATTAATTTGCTCAATCAAATCGATCAGCAAAGCGAGATGCCGACGAAATGGAAGTATTACTGGGGTGTGCTCACGGCAGCTTACCACATACTGGGGCAGTACGATGAGGAACTGAAAGTGGCGCAAAGCGCCCGATCGCTATTTCCCAATGATATTGTGACATTAGGTTATGAATTCCGTGCGCTGGCTGCACTCGGAAAGATTCAGGACGTAGCTCAGCGATTGGACGAATGCTTGAGCATCCCTGCACGGCCAAACGCCGATCGGGGAGCGGCGATGCGAACTGCAGCTCGGGAACTGAGGGCGCATGGATTCACTGAGGCATCTCGTGATGTGCTTGAGAAAGCCTTAACGTGGTATCGGACGCGCACGCCAGATCAACTCAAAACACTGCGTTACGGCTTGGGGCAAACTCTGTACCTTGCCAGCCAGTTTGCGGAGGCACAGAAAACTTTTGAAGAGCTGGTGAAAGAATCGCCAGATAACATCGACTACCACGGTTACCTTGGCGTGTTGGCGGCACGCCGCGGCGATCGCGCTGAAGCGATTAAGGCTTCAAGCTGGTTGGAGAATCAGAATCGCCCGTATTTGTATGGTGCCCCACTCGTTTGGCGGGCGTCGATAGCGGCAGTATCGAGTGATCAGGAACGCGCAGTTATGCTTCTGCGTGAGGCCTTTGCGCAAGGTGCCGAATACGGAATTGAATGGCATCGGGATCCCGACCTTGAGTCACTGCGCGATTACGGACCCTACAAAGAGCTGATGAAAGTGAAGGAGTAGTGAGGTGATGGTTGGGTAAGTCATGTCTGGCTGAAGAAATCAATGTAGGACCTTGGTAGGATTTGTTCTCGGTACACAAAAAATCCCCTCTCTCAAAGGGGATTTTCTTTTTGGCTGTTCTATCCTGAATCGAGTGTACTAAATGAGCACCCTCAGCCCTGCCGCGACGGAGACATTTTGCGGAATCTTCTTTGAGAAAATCATTCCAAAGTTTTCCGTTGCGATGTCGAGGCAGATAGTATAGAAATCGAGCCCAAAGCCGGCCGCCCATCGAACGCCATCTCCGCCCCCCATCGAGATTCCGGTTCTGAGAGGAAGAAAGGAAATCACTCGGTACTCCATGCCCAGTGAAAAACGAGGCTGGGTGAGATTGCCCATCGACGAGTTCAAACCTTGAGTATAGTCGAAAGCCAGAAGCATTTTCCGTGGAAGGAAACTGAAGATGGCTGATTCGTCTGACTCGATGGCCACTCCGATTCGCAACGTGGTAGGAAGCGTGGAGGAAAAAGCATCACCTGCCTGATTGTTGCCGCGCACCGCCTGTTCGAGGCTGTCGGTGTTCTCTGTTTTGAACGGGTCGTCCATGATGAGCGCATAGCGGCCATCCGTTTTCACCAGGTTCTTCGTCCAGTGTATGCTCCCGATGTCCGTGACGCTCGCTGCAACGCGAAGTCCCGGTTTGATTTGAGCCGAAACGCCCAGATCGAATCCCACGCCCTTGCCGGCAGGCTCAGGAAACATTGACATATCCACATGCTTGTCCGGATTGAAAAAATCCGCACCCGCCCTGCGCGTGAGATAGTCAAACTGTGCATTGAGCAGATACTGGTTTGCTCCAACGCGTTGGTTGGCTATTGAAGATGAGTAGTGCTCGGTCTCAAAGATGCCAAAGCCTTGCAGCAATTTTACTCCGAGGCCGATGGACAGTTCGTGCACCCATTCGGAATTGAGAGGGATCTGATATGCATAGGAGACGTTGAATTCCCGCCACCACGCTGCAGCAACGCTTGTCCCGTCGAAATTGTATTGTGAGCCTGCGGAGTCGAGTCCATAAAGAAAGAACCGCGTGAAGTCCTTTGCTATTTCAAGGGTTCCGCTTGCATGATCGAGGACCGCGACTCCAAGCCCTCCCAATTTGCTCGTCGCGATCGTTGCCCCAAGATCCATTGCTTCAATGTCAACTCTTGTGGCAGCCAGTCCATCTGGAATGGAAGCGAGAATGTTTTGTTTGTCCAGTTCTGTCAAGACCTTCGGGTCTCGCTTGCCGTTGTTGTCCGTCCCTGGAATTCCGGTGAAGTACTCCTGATAGATGTCGTAGCTCAACATCTCCGTGCTCGCCCGAACGCCGATGGGCATGAGGCTGAGTGAAAATGTTCCCCTTCCCGGAAGAGCAAGGTTCGCGGGATTGATACCGATCGCCTCTGTCCCCCGTGAGAGTGCGACGGACGTTCTCCCCATCCCAACGGCGCGCACATTCCAGCGATCACCAGCACTCAGTGTCACTGATTGCGCCAGCAGTGTGAAGATGCACAGTGTGCGAACAATCCCCATGAAGCCTTGAGTCCCTTCTACTTCTGGTTTACGGTGTACACCATCGTTGCCGACGCACGAACAGTGACGAAATCTGTGGTCCGCACTTTGACGGCGACCGAGCCGCCTCCGGTGGTCGAGACTTGCAGCCTGTACCAGATTGCATCGGCGTCATTGTATTTATCTATGTCGGATTGCTTGAGCTGAATAGAAAAGGCAGTTGTCCTTGGACTCGTCACCGATCCTCCTTGATCGACGGGAGCTGCCGCAATCGTCCTCGGGCCGTCGTTTGGGATCCAAAAGAGGGTATCGCGTTTGCCCGCTGTCGATTTGCCGAGGAAGGCAGACTGCAGAACGAGTTGCAGCGGCAGACCGTTCGTGACCTCGAAGTACATCGTCCCGGTTTTTATCGACTTTACTGTGCTCTCCTGTAATTTCTGCCCATCAGTGAAAACGACTGTCTCGCTTGTCTCGCCTCCGGCAAGGCCCAGTTTGAGGGGGAAAGAGAGATCCGTTGAAGCATATACTTTCGTTGAATCATAAATCGTCTGGATCCCTTGAGCCGTTGGAAAAATATCGGAGGGATTCATCAGAGCTGACCCCCTGACGATGAATGTATCCGGAACGTTGGGAAAGAAATGAGAGAGAAAGTTGTTGAAGCCCGTCGAATTGTCCAGAACGATCTGCGTCACTCTTCCTTGTGCCGGGAAAATCCTCCTGAGAGTGCTTCCGACAGGAGGTGGAATGGCGATGGAATCGATGTGAGCCGGTGAGACCCGCCGGTTCATCGCAACAAGGTAAAGGTTGTAGTCAGTCGGGAATCCGCCACTCATAGAAAGCCTGAGGGCCAATCTCACTGAGTCAAGTGTCACGTTCCCAGTCAACTTGTCGGAGACTTCACCAAGGTTGATGCCGCTTGCTCCTGCACTGATGCTCAGGGGTGTCGGTTTTATTCTTCCGGTAATGGATTGAATGATAAACGCGGAGCGCGGCTGGAAATCGACTCTCAGAAAGTCGGTGCTACTGATCTGTCGGGGCACCTGAGATTCGATAGATCCAACAGTTGCAGAGAGCGTGAGCCGAGTGCCAATGCCAGTTGAAGAAGACTGCACTTTCAAGTTGGCTGCGTTGACAGGTATTCGTACTGTTTCTTTGCTATTGATCGCTGTGTTGATTGCGAATGGAGCACCGGTAGTCTTGTCCTGAAGCTCTCTGATGGTGAGGGAGATTGTCGCGTTGACGTCTATGTTGTTCTGGAACACGACGTCAAATGCGCCACTCCGGAAATACGCGGACTGCAACGACACGGAGTCATCAACAGTAATGACAGTGTCTGTCGTTCTGAGCAACGATTGGGAAGGTATTATAGCTTTCGCGGAACGCACCGCGAGATTTGAGAGAGTTACGAGATATTCGATCCCAGACAGCGGCGTATATGCTACAGAACCACTCGAGGCCTGCGCATGCATCCTAAATGACAGAACGCTGAAGGAGTTTTGTATGGTTACATTGGCGAGGCTCGTGCTGACCGTGCTCACTTTCCCTGGCTGAATCGTCTTACCAGCGAACGACAATCTCGCAATCTCATTTGTATCCATTGGCGCGCTTGTCTTTCGATTCTTGATGATGATCGGATCTGGGAAATCGATCGCGACCGGAAACGTGTTGTGAACGCTCAGCGTAATCGTCCCGGATTCGAATGTTGCATTTTCGAAAGACGCGGCAGGCGTCGTCACAATGGACGGAAGAGGAAAGGTCTGGTCAGGGGAAAGCACCGGGACCGGGGGAGGCGCGTTGCCTGTGATTTCCTCGTAGTTTAGCGTGTCACCAAACGGTGATGGCGGATCAATCAGGAATACTCCAAGGTTCACTTGTTGGAAAGCAGCTTTGGGTGTGAACTTGAGGGTATCAATCCCCATCGGCCTCATTGATTGGGAGGATGCGTAGAAGTAGCTGCCATCAGGAGAGGTCTTCAGGAGTGTGTCTTTCGACGTAAACTCCAGAAGAGTCTTCGTTCGGTTGATCAGGGGAATGCTGAGTTGAATGTCGGATGTGGGGGCGACAGGTGCAAGTGGCGCCTCGAAACAGCCAAGGCCAAAAGCACAGAGGAGCAAAAGAAGATACCTGGGACTGCTTATGGTAGATCCACGTGATTGCAACGGATCTCCTTGAAAAGGTCTCAGGAGGGATATCTCAAAAGTGATCTCTTGCCATCATCAATTTGGGTCTTGTCGGATGAAAAGTCAAGTCATTTTGGGTCTCAAAACAGGGATGTGACGAAGAGTACGCGCGCAAGTCGGCAATTGCGAGCACAAGAATGTCATTGCGAGCGTTGTTTGCGAAGTGACTTCTTCTGTCATCCCCGCACGCCTGCGTGCCGAAACGCCGCACTTCGGCGTGCAGGCATGTCGCTAGTGGCCTGCCCGCCGAAGTCCAAAGGACGTAGGCGGGGGATCCAGAACGTGAACTGCATCGGCTCGATGCCTGTGTGAGGCTCAGTTCTGTCCCGCCTTCTGGGATCCCGCGCGATAGCGGGATCCAAACAGCGGGAGATTCCCGCTGGAGTTTATCCCGACGAAGATCGGGACGGGAATGACTGGGTTTGTTTTTCATTGCAGCGTCGTCCCGCTCAAAAACGGTGGGACTCCTCGCAATGACTCTGAAGGCCTTTAGGATTGGTTCCGGAGAGTAAGGAAAATCCAGGTCGAATGCGACGCTGAGGCGAGAATGAGAAAGTGCCTTGTATTGTCTATCCCTCACGCATTTCTTGCCTTCTTCGTGGGTTTTCTTTCCTCTATTCTTTTTACTATCTTTCTAACAAGGAACAAGAGCTCACTCTCAGCCAAAAGAAACCACGATCTTGGCTCCGGGCGGCAGACG
>JAPLFP010000319.1 GCA_026390585.1 Ignavibacteriales bacterium
ACTTTCCCAATGTGTTCGCTGGTTACCGACGGCAGTCCTCGGATCCAACAACGGGCTGTCAGCGCAGAAGTCTCGTCGTTTCAAAATGCTATTTGAAAGAACATTGCTTCTCGATGACTCAAATTTCAACGACCTGCTAGAGACGCAACCCAAAAGCTGTGCCACAAAGACACGAGGACACCAAGAATTGCAGAAAAAAGAAGAATCAAAAAATTCCTTCCGTGCCTTTGTGCCCTCGTGGCGACAAATTAGTACGCGTCGGGGTTTCCAGGGCGTTCAATCGTGACGTATCCACATCAGGAAAGTGAAGGAACATGACCGATCAACAATGGGAAGTACTGAAAAGAACCATCCGGGGCGAGCAATCGAGGCCGTTGCCTGTCGGGTTCATCATCGACTGCCCGTGGTTGCCGAATTGGTTCGGTGCGAGAATCCTCGACTACTTTTCGAACGATCAGCTCTGGCTAGATGCAAACCTGAAAGCGATCAACGAATTTCCGGACGCGATGTTCTTGCCGGGCTTCTGGTCGGAATATGGGATGTGCACCGAACCGTCTGCGTTCGGTGTGCGCTGCACGTTTCCTGCAGATGAATTCCCGCACGCGCACAAGATTCTCCTGACTGTCAATGAGATCGACTCATTGCCTGTCCCCAATGTCAGGACGGATGGCCTCTTGCCGTTCGTATTGAATCGCCTGAAGGTCTCACAGCCGTGGATTGAAAAAGCCGGCCACAAGATACGATTCGCTGTCGCGCGCGGTCCGTTGAATATTGCCAGCTACTTGATCGGAACATCTGAATTTTTGACCCTGATGATGATGGATCCGGAAAAAGCAGAACGCCTGATCAAAAAGATCACGACGTTCCTCAAAGAGTGGCTGACGTTGCAGAGAGAGACTTTCCCCACCATCGACGGCATCTTCCTGCTTGATGACATCATAGGGTTTGTGGGAGAAACAGAGTTTCGCACATTCGGGCTGCCGTATTTCAAAGAGCTTTTCGACACGAACGTGAGTGTCAGATTCCTCCACAACGATGCACATTGCAGAGTGTCAGCGCCGTTCCTGCCGGAAATGGGAGTCAATCTCTTCAACATGGGATTCGACATGTCCCTCAATGAATTGAAGCAACTGACGGAGAACAAGGTTGCGTTGCTCGGCAACATACCACCGCGAGATGTTTTGGCAAGCGGAACTCGCGAAGATGTGGCGCGGGCGACAGTGGAGTTGATCAATTCTCTTGATGATCGTTCCAAAGTTATACTGTCCTGCGGTGGAGGAATGCCGCCGGGAGTAAGGTCAGAAAACATAGCGGCATTTATCCGGGCTGTCAGAGAATCAAAATCTTAAAAGAGGTCTCGCCATGAAGAATGTAGCGATCACTGTTTTCCTTCTTGTTCTTGGGATGGGAACCGTTCATTGCCAGGCCAAAGTCGAATTGCCAGGATCGCAGGTGATGAAACTTGCTTCTTCCATCGTAGGGCAGGAGTATGACATCTATGTGCAGTTGCCTGGAAATTACGCCGACACAAGTAAAACATTTCCCGTGCTCTACGTTCTCGACGGACAATGGGATTTCTCTTTGGTCACGGCCATTTATGGACAGCAATATTACGATGGCTTTGTTCCGGCAGTCATCATTGTTGGCATTACCTGGGGAGGAACAAATCCAAACTATGACATGCTCAGGGCAAGAGATCTTACTCCGACGAACGTCGGATGGTCCCCTCAATCGGGTGGTGCCCAAAAATTTCTCGCATTCATAAAGAATGAGTTGATCCCGTTTGTCGAGTCGAAATACCGCGTGACGAAGAATGACAAAACACTCATTGGAAGCTCGTACGGTGGACTCTTCACTCTGTACGCCCTGTTTCATGAGACCGCATTGTTCCATCGCTATGTGCTGACCAGCCCATCGCTGGGATGGGACAATGGAATAACCTCTACCTATGAAAAGAACCGTGCGGATAAAGAACATCAGCTCCCGGTGAGGCTCTTCATGGCAATCGGCGAGCTTGAGGGAATATCCGGTTTTCAGAACTTCGCAGATCGTCTGAAGGCAAGGAACTATGAAGGGCTGGAGTTCCAAACGAGGGTTTTGGAAGGGATGGGGCATTCCGGAGGCAAGGCGGAGGGATATTCCAGAGGACTGCAGGCTGTATTTGCGCGGGCGTCTTTGACCCTCGATACTAGTGTCCTGGAGCAGTACGTTGGCTTGTATCAGCATCCATCGGGTGCAAAATTCACGATTTCGACAGAGGATGGTCGGCTGATTGCACGGACGCCTGACAATTCAAAGCAGACATTTCTCGCGGAAACGGGAACGGACTTCTACGTAAAAGGGCAGCGCTTGCTCATTCATTTCAAAAAGGACAGCGCCGGCAAGGTCATGGGTTTTCTAGTGGAACGCTACGGCGGCGAAGAATTCGTGAAAAAAGTGAATTGACTCATGTCTTCCTTCCCGATACAGTTTGCGTTCTTCCTGTCGTTCAATCTCTGCAGTCCGCTCTTCTTCGGCAATAATCATCCTGACGTCAACGGTAGTAGTCACATCAACCGTAGGGCGCTTGTGACCCGTCATATCCCTACTTTGACAAAAGCAGACACGCTCTCGCCGTTTACTGTTGGCAACGGGGAATTTGCCTTTACTGCCGATGTTACCGGTCTTCAAACCTTTTCGAGTCTTTATGAAAACGGCATTCCATTGGGAACACAATCTCAGTGGGGTTGGCACACAAATATAAATCCGAACAGCTATTCACTGGACCAGACACTTGAATATCATGAATCCTATGGCAGGCAGGTGCCATATGCCTCCAGGCAGAATTCCGAAGCTGGCCAGTGGCTGCGATCCAACCCCCACAGACTTCACCTGGGGACCATTGGCTTCAGGATCATCAAATCAGACGGATCAGAGATTCAGCTTTCCGACATTACCAATGTCCATCAGTCTGCTAATATTTGGGAGGGGATTCTCAAGAGCTCCTTCAGGATCGAAAACGATAGTGTCCATGTGGAGACCGGTTGCCATCCGACAATTGATCAAATAGGTGTTCGGATCAGATCCACACTTCTGCAAAAACGTAACGTTGGCATCCGTTTTGATTTTCCTTATGGTTCGACATCATGGGGAAAATCCTCCGCTGATTGGAACAGTCCACACAAACACTCCTCCGAGATCATTGTTCAAAGTGATCAATCTGCAACCATTGAAAGAACGCTGGACTCAGTCAGATACTATGTGAACATCCAGTGGAATAGTGCTGCACAGCTCAAACGGGTTGGACGGCACTCGTTTCTGCTCGTCATCTCTGATGACGACCGGTTTGACTTCACATGCAACTTCTCAGAAAAGCGGAACACGCAACGGCTTCCAGACGCTGAAGGAACCTTGAATGCATGTAGGCTGCACTGGCAGAATTTCTGGGAGACCGGTGGAGCTGTGGATCTCTCGGAGAGTAAAGACCCTCGTGCATTTGAGCTCGAAAGACGTATTGTGCTTTCAAGGTATCTGACTGCGATTCAGTGTACCGGATCAACGCCTCCACAGGAAACCGGATTAACGTTTAACAGCTGGTACGGGAAATTCCACCTCGAAATGCATTGGTGGCATGCCGTGCATTTCGTGCTTTGGGGACATCCTGAACTTCTGGAGAGAAGTATGCAATGGTACAAAGCCGCCTTGCCAATGGCAGCACAAACGGCGAAGCGACAAGGATACGAAGGTGTCCGGTGGCCAAAAATGGTTGGGCCTGACGGCCGGGAAAGCCCTTCAACCGTAGGTGTCTTCTTGATATGGCAACAGCCACACCCTATTTACTACTCGGAGCTGTTGTACCGGTACCGAAAGGACCGATCCACGCTGGAGAGATACAAAGACATAGTATTTGCGACAGCCGACTTCATGGCATCCTATGCGCAATGGGATGGTCGAAACGGCAGATATGTCCTCGGCCCTCCTCTAATCCCGGCGCAGGAAATATATAAACCGGATTCAACCATGAATCCGACGTTTGAACTCTCCTATTGGTCGTACGGGTTGAAACTGGCCCAGCAATGGCGCGAACGATTAGGGCTTCCCCACATCGAAAAATGGGATCACGTTATCCAACACCTCTCAACATTGCCGACAAAGAATGGTGTTTACCAGAATGCTGAAACAGCTTTGAATACATTTGAAAACGGTATTCATCGAAATGATCATCCCACAGTCTTAGGCGCATTCGGTATGTTGCCCAATGATTCGATTGATGTCGGCATGATGCGGAAGACGCTGCAGAAGGTCATGAGTTCATGGAACTGGGAACGAACATGGGGTTGGGACTATCCTTTGATTGCGATGACTGCCGCACGAGTTGGTAGACCAGATCTGGCCATCGAGGCGTTGTTGATGAAGGTTCAAAAGAACACATACGTGAACAATGGCCACAACTTTCAGGATGAGAGATTGCCAGTCTACTTGCCCGGAAATGGTGCACTGCTGACTGCTGTTGCGATGATGGCTGCTGGATGGGACGGCGCCGCGGATGCTCGTGCACCAGGTTTCCCGAAAGACGGGAATTGGGTCGTACGATACGAAGGATTAAGGCCCTTGCTGTGACAATGTGGTTTTGCGTGAAGGATTTTGAGATGGCTTCCAACAATTCGGTACACAAATCATCAAATAAAACTACACATAGTTTCTGCGCCTTTCTTCTCGTGCTTGCCTCTCTCTCTCGCTGCGCAGCGATGACGTTTCAGGATACTTCTGA
This sequence comes from Ignavibacteriales bacterium, assembly GCA_026390585.1. GTDB lineage: Bacteria > Bacteroidota > Ignavibacteria > UBA10030 > UBA10030 > UBA9647. The sequence continues at coordinate 4,751 of JAPLFP010000319.1, forward strand.
GACCATCAACAAAGTCCGGGCAGTAGCCAATGCCGTACTTCGAGGTGCCACTTTTCGGTTTGTGGATCGGCAAAGTGGACTGAGGTTCAAGTCTCCAAGAGAAGCGCCTTCGGACGCGAAGATACAACTGGAAAGCCCTTACAATGATTGGCGCTACTGGAACGGTGTGCTCAACATCGCAATGATCCGACTAGGAGAGGTGCTCCACGAAAGCAGGTATCGGGATTTCGCGGTTAGAAACATTGCGTTCGGTTTTGACAACTACCGGTATTTCGAGAAAAGGTACAAAGGCGAAGAAAAGTGGAGCTATCCATTCGGCCAGCGATTCATCATGGAAGAGCTTGACGATTGCGGTGCGATGGGCGCCAGCGTCATTGAAGTGTTTCGTTGCGACCCGCAACATCGTTACCGAGAATACACTGATCAGGCTTCCGCGCACATTCTCACACGACAAGCCCGACTGCCAGATGGTACGTTGGTCCGCTCCTTTCCGCAGAAATGGACCCTTTGGGCCGATGACCTTTACATGAGCATATCGTTTCTCTCCCGAATGGGTGAATTAACGGGAGAAGATAAGTACTATGATGATGCCGCGATGCAGGTGATCAATTTCCAGAAGCACCTCTTTGATAAGAGGATGGATCTCATGCACCACTGCTGGTATTCCGATCTGCAACGCCCCGGGGTTGCCTTCTGGGGGCGTGCCAATGGATGGGCTCTCTTGGCGCAAGTAGATTTGCTGGATCGCCTACCGAAGAATTATGCGAAACGCGCTCAACTTCTGGAGATTTTGCAGCAACACATCCTCGGGGTCGCTCGTTATCAGGGAGCGGAAGGCTTGTGGCATCAATTGCTCGATAAGACCGATTCGTACCTTGAGACGTCCTGCAGCGCGATGTTTACGTATGTAATAGCTCGCTCCGTTAACAAGGGGTATATCGAGCCACGCTATGCCTCCATTGCCCTGCGCGGATGGGAAGGTGTGATGACGAAAATCCAGGCCGACGGCCGGGTTGAAGGCGTTTGCACCGGTACATCCGTCAGCGACGATCTCGTCTATTATTATTGCCGTCCGGCACCCCTGAACGACGTCCACGGTATCGGAGCCGTGCTCCTTGCTGGCTCAGAAATTCTGCAACTGGGGAAGTGATCCCCGAAAAGGAAGCCACAACTACACGGAAGGAATTGTGCATGATCGCCAAGATGTTCCATAGGAGAATTGTCGTTGCAGTAGTTCTGACGATCATTGCCGGGATGACAGCTTTCGGCCAGACGGCCCGCGACCTCGTAAAAGGAAATCTCATTCAGTTCAACGATAATGGCGCCTGGTGCTGGTATCAGGACGAGCGGGCGATCATTGATCCTGTAAGGGGTAAGATCGTTCTTGGTTCCGTCGCTAGCAGTGGTGGTGCAGGAGGCTCTCTGCGTAACGGGATTGTTGAATCGGTGATCTTTGATCTTCAAACCGGCATTTCACAGAGGTTTCCGCTTTGGCAAGCTGGATGCGACGACCATAACGCACCGGGCTTTATACTCCGTCCGGATGGCAAATATCTTGCGATGTATTCAGAACATTATGATATGTACAACAGTCGTTATCGTATCTACGACGGGGCTTCCTGGACCACTGAACGGAGGTTTGATTGGACCAAAATACCAGGGGGCACAGATTATACTATTGCTTACTCCAACCTATACTATCTTTCGTCAGAAAGTCGCATGTACGCCTTTGCCAGAGCAAATCACCGGTGCCCCAATCTCATCGTCTCCACCGATATGGGAGATACGTGGTCCTTTGGCGGACAATTGACCACAAACTCAACGAATTCGTACAACAAAGGCTACTACAAATACTGGGGGAATGGACTTGATCGGATTGACTTCATTTTCACAGAGGAACATCCGCGTGATAATCCAACGAACATCTATCATGGATATATCAAGAACGGAAAGAGTTATGCATCGGACGGAACACCTGTAGACAATAATATTTTTGACACGCTCAGTATTCCAACATTTCTTCAATTCACCAAGATTTTTGCAGAAGGCACCGTCATCAATGGTGACACGATGAGACGATGCTGGAATGTCGATGTTCAAAGATATGACGATGGCGTAATCGCAGCACTCATCTCGTGCAGGGCAAACAACAATCAACAAGGAGGAACCACCGGGAATCCTCCTCCGGATGCTGCTCTCAACCCGGATCATAGGTTCATCTATTGTCGATATGACGGCTCAAAATGGTCTTATGCATATTTGGGCAAAGCGGGTTGGAAAATGTACAATCTCGAGCCAGACTATACCGGTCTTGGTGCGTTGTGCCCCAACGACCCGAACACGATCTATATCTCGACCTCTTTCGATCCTCGTGACAACGCGGATCTCACCGTTCGTGAAATATTCAAAGGTGTTACAGCCAACAAGGGCGCGAGTTGGACATGGACCCCGATCACGCAAAAATCTGTTCGCGACAATTTTCGTCCGATTGTGCCTGCGTGGGATAACAAGAGCACTGCTCTATTGTGGTGGCGGGGAACGTACAGCACTGCGCAAAATTTTAACGCAGCCGTCGTTGGTATCCTGGATCGACGCTCGGAAACCGGCGGAGTGATGAAGTTTGTCGACGCAACACCAGTGAATACTACAATGGCCGACGGATCGCTCCTCGTGACTACCGGGCCGGACACGAATGCAGGGCCGGCAGATAACAAATGGCACGTGCGCACGGGCATTGGCAATGGATCCTCTGTCTTCACCTCTGCCGAGGTTGCCGGCGAAGATGCCCCCGGCCTCAGGACGCGTGTTCAGGTTCCGGGTGCAGGAACCTATGATGTCTGGGTGAACTTCTGGGCAGTTCCCGCAACGACTGCCGATTGGAGAATTAAAGCTGGTCTCTCTGTTGACGGCATGCAGCTCTTCCGCTCGATGGCCTGCAAGCAGGTAGAGGACGGAGACCATGATACAAGGCTCACATTGAGCGGTAGCCGTAACAGTTTTCTTTATCAAGCGTACCTCGGGCGTGTTCAGGTCTCCTCTGCCAACGCATTCGATGTCTTCGTCGACGATAACGCTGTGAGGGTCGGCACAGCAAGCACACTGGTCGGTGACAACTCCAGAACATGGTACGACGGCATCAGCTATGCAAGCGTGAATACGGCCGTCAGCGTACAAAAGACCCAAGCTGTCCCGAGCACCTTCGGTTTGAGCCAGAACTATCCCAATCCGTTTAATCCAAGCACCAATTTCGAGTTTCGAGTTTCGAGTCTTGGATTTGTAGAGCTGAAGATCTTTGATGTCCTCGGTCGCGAGGTTGCTACGCTTGTGAACGAGGCGCGCCCGGCGGGAGTATATACAGTACGTTGGGATGCCTCGGGCTATCCGAGCGGAGTTTATGTCTATCGGCTTCAGACCCGCAACCTCTCCGGAGGAAGCGCTGAGACATTCATAGAGTCCAGGAAAATGATCTTGATGAAATGAGTGCCGAGGAAAGCTGTTCCTAATTTATTTGGGTGCGGAGGGCGAGGCGCTCACCTCCAAGTCCCAAACGTGGTAAAACTCTGTAGCCACGTAGCGAGGAGTCGGTGCACGATTGGAAACGGTAGTGCGCTAAGCGACTCGACAATGTAACCTGAAAGGGTGCTACGCGAATGACCAGGTCGTAACAAGAGTGAACGCACAGGTAGCCTCGTAAAGATCAAAGACAGAGGTGGACGAGTCCCTATCTTATGGACGAAGTCAACATCATGCACTGAGGACAGAGCAATGAGGTGCGTGACGCCTCCGGGGTATGAGCGACGACATGGTCAGAAAGAAAGGAACGGAACTCGGGAAGCCCTCGCCGACCTTGAAAGCTCACATGCCAAGTGAGACGACAAGAGAAGAGCCCTTCTATAAGGCAACGAAGGGAAGGGAAGTTGGCAGGGTGGCGGACGAGACCGTAGTACCTGTGATGTTCTGTGAAAGCAGAACGGAGGGAAGGGTCTCTGCTGAAACACAGTGACCAAAGGAACGAAGGAGCGTGTATTGCGAGAGCTAGTAAACACGGCGTGGCTTCAGGAGTTTCGGAGGAAGCTGTATGCGAAAGCGAAAGCCGAGCCGAGGTTCAGATTCTACAGTCTGTATGATAAGACGTATCGTATGGATGTGTTGGCAGAAGCCTACCGCAAGGTAAAAGCCAATGGTGGAACGAGTGGGATTGACGGAGAGACGTGTGAAGGCATTCAGGAGCGAGGGCTCGACGGCTATCTTGCCGAACTTCAGCTTGAGATGCAGCAAGAGCGGTATCAACCGCAGCCAGTAAAGCGGGTGTATATCCCGAAAGCGAATGGGAAGAAACGGCCGCTAGGCATTCCGACGATTCGCGACCGGATAGTGCAGACAGCGTTTCTACTGGTGCTGGAGCCAATCTTCGAGGCAGACTTTGCCGAGACGAGTTATGGGTTCCGTCCGGAGAAAAGTGCGCACGATGCGGTTCGGGAGATATACAAGTATCTGAACTGGGGATGTGAGGAAGTTTATGATGTCGATCTGGAGAAGTATTTTGACACGGTTGAGCATCATAAGCTGATGAAGCTGATTGCACGGCGTATCGTTGACAAGCAGATACTCCAGGTAATCAAGCTCTGGTTGGGCTGTGGATATGTTGAAGATGGGGAGCATAAGCAGAGCAAGCGAGGCACACCACAGGGAGGAGTTATTAGCCCATTGTTGGCGAACATTTATCTGAATCCTGTCGATCAAGCATTCAAGCGAAACGGACTTGGGGCAATACGCAACGGGTCAGTTCACTTGATACGCTATGCAGACGATATGCTTGTCTTGGCACAGAGAGAGTTGGAAACGGGGATCAATCTGTTGGAGGGCTATGTGGAGCGGTTGGGATTGAGACTCAACCAAGAGAAGACACGGAAGCTGAGAATGGAACAACGAGCGAGCGTGGACTTTCTTGGATTTCGATTCTATCGGGCCAAGAACAGGAGAACAGGGAAGCGGCTGATACTGGTATCACCAAGTCCCGGGAGTCGGCAACGATGTCGAGAGAAGGTGCGAAAACTCATACACCACTCGATTCCGTTGCGGGCGAAAGATCAGGTTCAGAGGGCAAATCGGTTTTTGCGCGGCTGGGTCGGTTACTTTTGCCTTGGAAACAGCGGAGCAGCGCTCAGAGATGTTAAGGTGTATGTCGACAAGCGTGTGCGTCATGTGATTCAACGACGGCGGGGTAATGCGGGATACGGCTGGGGTGGAAGAATAACCTCCCAGTATCTCTATGGCACACTTGGTCTCTACAATGAGTACCGAGTCTGCCGGCTTTAGCTTCACATACATTGTGTTGCAGGAGAGCCGTATGAGGGAAAACCTCACGTACGGTTCGACGAGGGTTCAATAGGTTAACAGGATGATGACTTGCTTGAGCGGGACACTCGCCTGAAAGGGGAGAAACAATCTGCGCTCACAGAGTCTGAACATCACTGCACTATTGTCCTACTCTACAAACTGCAACTAAGGGACCGCCATGACAAAGAATGTCCCCGCAGTCAAAGAGACACTCCCGGATTTCCCGGCGAAGAACAAGGCTCGCTCAGGTTCTTATCGATGGGCAATTTGCGCGTTGCTCTTCTTTGCGACGACGATCAATTATGTTGACCGGTCGGTCCTGGGACTTCTTGCCCCGGTCCTTCAGAAGGAAATCGGCTGGGACGAAATCGATTACGGCAATATTGTCGCAGCGTTTGTGGCCGCCTATGCTATCGCCATGTTTTTCGCTGGCAGATTTGTTGACAAGGTGGGGACGAAGATAGGATTCTCTGTCTCCATTGTAGTCTGGAGCATCGCGGCGATGGGGCACGCTCTGGCGAAGTCTGTTTTTGGTTTTGGCGTTGCGAGGTTCGCTCTTGGTCTGGGCGAATCCGGGAATTTTCCCTCATCGATTAAAGCCATCGCCGAGTGGTTCCCGAAGAAGGAGAGAGCTCTTGCGACATCATTGTTCAACTCCGGGGCGAACGTTGGCGCATTGGTGGTTCCTCTTGTTGTGCCTTGGATCGCGTTGACTTGGGGTTGGCGAGCGGCGTTTATCTTCACGGGCCTTCTTGGGTTCATCTGGCTGGTGTTCTGGCTGTGGCTCTATGAGGTACCGGAGAGGCACAAGAAGGTTTCCAGGGCGGAGTTAGAGTATATCCGCAGCGATCAAGATGAGATCGTTCCAGAAGAGATCCCCTGGCTGAGTTTACTGAAGTATAGGCAAACTTGGGCATTCATCGTCGGTAAATTCCTGACGGATCCATTCTGGTGGTTCTATATCTATTGGCTGCCGAAATTCCTTAATGAGAGATATGGTCTCGAGTTGGCTCACGTCGGCCTGCCATTGATCACTATCTATACTATGACGAGCGTCGGCGGCATCGGCGGGGGATGGCTCTCGGGAGCATTCATCAACGCCGGCTGGGAGATCAACAAGGGAAGGAAGACCGTCATGCTGATTTGTGCACTGTTGATCGTGCCTATCGTGTTCGTGCCCAATGTATCGCTATGGTGGGCAGTGTTTTTGCTGGGCCTGGCCACAGGAGCGCATCAGGGTTGGTCTACGAACCTCTTCACTACCGTTTCTGATATGTTCCCGAAGAAAGCAGTTGGCTCTGTTGTCGGGATCGGCGGTATGGCTGGTTCCGTTGGCGGAATACTGATCGCTTCTGCGACCGGCTATATTCTACAGATCACGGGAAGCTACACGATCCTGTTTGTCATGGCTGGGTCAGCATATGTGCTGACGCTGCTTCTCTTCCATCTTCTTGTCCCTAAAATTGACACCGTCAACTTGGGAATCAAATGAAATCAAATGCGAAGCCAGGCCTGCTGATTCTTATTCTCTTGTTTCTCATTCCTCTGACGATGATCAGTCAAGTAAGACTTCCACGGCTGATCAGCGATGGGATGGTGTTGCAACGGGATGTCCCCGTCAAGCTCTGGGGATGGGCCGCGAATCACGAGAAGATATCGGTTGTTTTTCATGACTCTGTTTATCAGACAACAGCAAATGACAAGGGAGAATGGACTGTTGGTCTTTCGGGTTTAAAAGCTGGTGGGCCGTTCACAATGACGGTGAACGCCAGCAATACCCTTATCATCAAAGATATTATGATTGGTGATGTCTGGGTATGTTCCGGACAATCGAACATGGAGTTGCCGGTGAAACGCGTGAGTTGGAAGTACGAAACTGAAATCGCGAAATCTGAAAACCCGTACATCAGACATTTCGCCGTCCCACAGAAATATGACTTTAATACACCAAAGAATGATTTCGAATCGGGCAAGTGGGAATCGGCAAATCTGAAATCCGTGCTCAACTTCTCGGCGGTCGCGTACTTTTTTGCCGCAGAACTCTATGAACGATATCACGTTCCCATAGGATTGATCAATGCAAGCCTGGGTGGATCGCCTGCGGAGTCATGGGTCAGTGAGGATGCGATAAAGGAATTCGCGGTTCATTACAAGGAAGCACAGAGATTCAAAGATCCGGCAGTGATCAGCCAGATAGAGCATCAGGACAAAGTGAGAATCGACGCATGGTACAGGCAGTTGAGGCAGAAAGATGAAGGTTATATCAATCTTGTCAGACCATGGTTTGAGCCGGAGGTGGATACTGCCGGTTGGTCTTTCATGAAGGTCCCCGGTTACTGGGCTGGCACGAAGTTGGTGGCTGTTAATGGAGTTGTCTGGTTCAGAAAAGAGTTCGACGTTCCTTCATCAATGGTCGGCCAACCAGCATTACTGATTCTTGGAAGAATAGTAGACGCCGACTCTGTTTTTGTCAATGGAGTTTTTGTTGGCACGACAAGCTACCAGTACCCGCCGAGAAGATATGATATCCCATTGAACGTACTCAGAGAGGGTCGGAACACCATCGTTGTGCGTGTCATCAGCAACATCGGCAATGGGGGATTTGTCCCGGACAAATCGTATGAAATACTTAGCGCAGGACAGACCATCGACCTGAAGGGCAACTGGCACTTTCGGCTTGGGGCCGTCATGGAGCCTTTGGCAAGTCAGACGTTCATACGATGGAAACCAATTGGGCTCTATAACGCAATGCTTTCCCCTCTTTTGAACTACACGATCAAGGGTGTTGCATGGTACCAGGGAGAATCGAACGCGGAGAGGCCGCTCGAGTACCGCGAATTGTTTCCAGCTTTGATACGCAATTGGCGAACGAAGTGGAATCAAGGAGATTTTCCATTCCTGTTCGTTCAACTTCCCAATTTTATGGAAACGAAAGATCAGCCTTCTGAAAGTAATTGGGCATTGTTACGAGAAGCGCAGCTAAGAACATTGTCAGTGCCTCGGACGGGGATGGCGGTCGCAATTGATATCGGCGAATGGAACGACATCCATCCTCTGAACAAAAAAGATGTAGGGAAGCGCCTGGCCCTGGCAGCGGAAAAAGTGGCGTATGGCGATGACGCTGTGGTCTCCTCCGGTCCGATCTATCAGTCGATGAAGATCGACGGAAACAAGATCGTTCTTGCGTTCACGAGCACAGGCAGCGGATTGAAAGCACGAGGGGGCGATCTGAAAAGCTTCGCAATCGCAGGGGCAGACAAGCGATTTGTGTGGGCGACTGCGAAGATCGAAGGGAACACCGTCGTGGTGTGGAATGAAAACATCTCCGAACCGATGTACGTTCGGTATGCATGGGCTGATAATCCCGCAGGAGCAAATCTCTACAACAAGGAAGGTTTGCCGGCGTCGCCTTTCAGGACAGATCAATGAGCTTCCCCGTGCAGGACATCGAGCAATGTCCGGGTATCATAGAAACCGCGAACGCCCCCAAAGAGGAGGCGTCGCGTTTTCTTACTGGTGCCAGAGTGTGTTCAGAAAGCCTTAATACGGGTTTCCCACAGCAGTCCTCCACGTACAACAACGCTCCGGAGCAATACATGAAAAGAGCATTGTGGTTTCTTGCCGCGGTCGTTCTCCTGCAGTTGTCTGTGAGCGCACAAGTTGCGGGCAGCAGAATATCAATCGATGCCTCGTTGCAGGAATATCAGATCGACAAGAATATCTACGGCCAGTTCTCAGAGCACCTGGGCCATCTCATCTATGGCGGCATTTGGGTAGGGCCTGATTCTCCAATTCCCAATGTCGATGGCATCAGGAAGGACGTCGTCGAAGCATTGAAGCAAATACGTGTTCCGGTCTTACGTTGGCCCGGCGGCTGTTTCGCAGACGAGTATCATTGGGAGAGTGGAATAGGACCACGCAGCGGAAGACCAAAAATGATCAACACGAATTGGGGCGGTGTCACCGAAGACAATAGCTTCGGCACACACGAATTCCTGAGGCTGTGTGAACTGATAGGATGTGAGCCCTACATCACCGGAAACGTCGGCAGCGGTTCCGTGGCAGAATTGTCCCGGTGGGCGGAATATGTCAATTCGGACAACGTTAGCCCGATGACGGATCTGCGAAAGAAGAATGGCCGTGAGAAGCCATGGGGGGTGAAGTATTGGGGAATCGGCAATGAAAACTGGGGATGCGGCGGCAACATGCTTCCGGAATTCTATGCAGATCAAGCCCGGAGGTATGGAACGTTCATCCACGGATACGGTGCCAATACGGCATTTAAGATCGCCTGTGGCCCGAGTGGCGACGATTATAACTGGACCACCGTTCTGATGAAGAACGCGTCGGGGCATTTCGACGGCTTGTCTCTGCACTACTACTCTTTTGCGTCTCAGAAGATTGCGACAGACTTCGATGAAGCCGGTTGGTTCGACATCATGAAGAAGACTCTGAAAATGGAGGAAATGGTCATCAGGCACTCTGCAATCATGGATCAATATGATCCATTCAAGAGAGTGGCGCTGGTTGTTGACGAATGGGGGACATGGTACAAAGTCGAACCCGGCACAAATCCGGGCTTTCTGTACCAGCAGAACACGATGCGCGACGCGGTCGCAGCCGCATGCAACTTAAATATCTTCAACAATCACTGCGATCGTGTGAGAATGGCGAACATCGCACAGGTCGTGAATGTGCTGCAGGCGATGATCCTGACGGAGGGGGAAAAGATGATCTTTACTCCGACGTACCATGTGTTTGATCTCTTCAAAGTACATCAAAATGCAATGATGCTTCCTGTCAGGGCAGTTTCAAGCGACTATGTCTTCAACGGGAACAGACTCCCCGCAGTGAATTGTTCCGCCTCCATTGACAGTTGGGGGAGGGTGCATATCTCGCTCTGCAGCATTGATCCTGTTGCTTCGCGGAGTGTGGCTGTTGACATGAAGCAGTTTGAAATGGGAACAATTTCGGGCAAGGTGTTGAGTTCCGACAAGATGAATGCGCATAATACGTTTGAACGCCCGGATGTGGTAAAGCCGACAGACTTTTCCAGATTCACTCTTGCGGGCGGCAGTATAAGCGTCACGATGCCGCCGATGTCTGTGGTGGTCCTCGAATTGACCGGAAAGGTGAAGGCGCAGGCGGCCATAGAATTGAAAAACCCAAAAGGCGGACTTGACTATGCGTACTATGAGATCGGGAGTGAAATGATGCCCGTGTTCTCATCGCTTACTCCTCAGTCGACAGGAGTGGTTGAGAGTGTCGTCTTGCCGAAAGGTGTCAGAGAGAGTAATTTCGGAGTCAAATACGACGGGTACATCAATGTGCCCGAAGAGGGGCTCTACACTCTGTACAGTACCTCGGATGACGGGTCCGCGATTGTGATTGACGGCCGGTTGATCGTGAACAACGACGGACGCCATGCGCCGATCGAACGGTCAGGATTCGTTCAGTTGACGGCTGGATATCACAGGTTCGAGTTGATGTTCTTTCAAGCCGGAGGCGGAATGGAGCTTAGTGCAAGCATCAAAGGGCCGCAAATGGAGAAGCAAATAATACCCGCATCGATGCTGTTCAGGAAATAGTGAGGATGCTCAGCTGTACATGCATCAAATCCTGAGCATTTTGATTTCACTTTCGTCGCTGAGCTTGGCAGGCTTCGCCGCGCAGCGGTATTAATGATTACTTCGCAATGCAAACAGCGCCCACATCCATGAAGACCGGTTCCAGAAAAGATCTTGTCATCGGCCTGGACTGCAGCACCACTGCCGCAAAAGCGATTGCATTTGACAGAAAGGGAAACGTCGTTGCGCGCACTCACGAAGCGATCCCGCTTTCTTCACCACAACCTCAATACTATGAACAGGATCCAAACGACTGGTGGATTTCAACGCAAAAGGTGTTAAGGCAAATTTCCCGCCAAATCAACCCAGCAAAAATATCTGCCATAGCAATTTCGAATCAGAGAGAGACATTTGTTCCGCTGGACAAGTACGGCGATTATCTCAGGCCAGCCATAGTTTGGCTGGATGAGCGGTGCAAGAGTGAAGTAAATTCATTTTCGGAGAAAATAGGGAAGGGGAGAATTCTCCGGATAACCGGAAAGCCACCGGATTATGCCCCCGTTGTCTATCGTCTTGCATGGATGAAGAAGCATGAACCGAAGCTCTTCGGAAACATCGGAATGATTTGCGATGTGCATTCCTACATCGTATGGAAACTGACAAACGCATTCAAGACGAGTTGGGCAAGTGCGGATCCATTCGGGCTCTTTGATTTGAATCATAAAAGATGGTCCCCGATAATCCTGAAAGCCCTCGAACTAGAGGAAGGGCAATTTCCAGGAGCTTATCGTCCCGGTACGATTCTAGGAAGAGTCTCCAACGAGGCATCAGCGTTGACCGGCCTGAGCACGGAGACTGCCGTGGTTGCAGGGGGCGGAGATGGACAAGCCGCCGGGCTAGGCAGCAATGTGCTTACCTCAGCGCGTGCGTATCTTAACCTGGGCACCGCGGTTGTGGCAGGTGTTTACGGAAAGCAGTACAGAACAAGCAAAGCCTTTCGAACGATGAGCAGTTGTTCTGAAAGCGGCTATTATTACGAGTGCAGTTTAAGGGCGGGTACGTTTGCAGTTGACTGGTTCATCAAAGAAGTCTTGAAGATCGATCCATTGCAGCAATCCGATATCTACAGACAACTGGAACAGGAAGCACAACAGGTGCCCCCCGGAAGTGATGGATTACTGCATCTGCCGTACCTCTGCGGTGTCATGAATCCGTATTGGGATATGAATGCAAGGGGGGCCTTTGTCGGTCTGTCATCATTCCATCATCGGGGACATTTTTATCGCTCGATCCTGGAGGGGATTGCATTCGAACAACTGCTCGCGATCAACGCGGTTGAAAGAATCATCGGAACCAAAGTGCGGGATTTTGTCGCGATCGGCGGTGGTGCAACAAATAATCTGTGGTGTCACATACTGGCCGATGTCACAGGACGAAACATCTGTCTCCCCGAAAACACCGAAGCATCTGCCTTGGGCGCGGCAATTGCTGCTGCCGTAGGCATGGGCTGGTGTTGGACATTCAAAGAAGCCGCACGCAAAATGACCGGGGTGAGAAAGACTATCAGGCCGGAAAAGAAAAACCAGAGAGAGTATCAACGACTCTATTTTGAGTACAAACGGATCTACCCGCGTCTGAAAAGCACGCGAGAAGTAAATAAGGCCTAGTAGAATTAACTCTTGTCGTAGTCTCGGTCTGAAACAACCGTTAGCAGACAGTCCGATCACCAACACGTGGATTCAGATTCAAGGTGTAACTACTTGGTTCTTTGTGCATTCCTTGGAGGAATCGTCTCACGGTGGAAGAAGTGAGATGTGAAATAGGCCGATGCGCTAGCTTCAGGAGAGAAAACGCGCGAAAGAAAATCCCCAACGTTAATGGGGATTTTTTGTGTACACAAACAGAAATCCTATCAAAGTCTTACAACCTTTTTTGGTCACCTCAACAAGACCATCTTCTTCGTCTCCACATATTCTCCTGCCTGCCCGCCCGCCAGGCCGACAGCGGGTTGGCCATCAGTTGGGCGTGCCTGCACTCGATAGAAGTAAATGCCGCTTGGGAAATTTGAAGCGTTCCACGATACTGAGTATCTCCCAGCTGACTTTTCACCGTCGACTAAAACAGCTTGGACGCGTCCGAGTGCATCAACAACTGCCAGCGTTACATGACTCGCTTTCGGGATAGCAAATGTGATCTCCGTCGATGGATTAAATGGGTTGGGATAGTTCTGACTTATTGAATACTCTGTTGGTATTCCTTCTTCTCTTTTGACATCATCTACAAATAGAGAAGCCTCATTGCTATACTCTGATCCCACGAGTTTTGTAAATGCTTTTGTTCTATACGTATAAGTTTGAGCTGGTGCTACCTTTTTATCTACGTATGCATTCCCGCTTCCTTTTAACGTATCGAGTACTGCAAACAATGTTTGCGGACTCTGCTTGCGTTCAATCACATATCCATCTTCAACTGTTGAGTGATCATTCCAGGTAAGTGTGATTTCATTTACTGCACTTCTCTGCAAGACAAGATCCGTCGGTGCATACAGTAAAGTATACGGCGATACATCGCTCCAAGGACCAGAGCCCGTAATATTCTTTGCCTGGACGCGCCAGTAGAACTTTTGTCCTTCGTAGAACCCACTCAAAATATTGAAGGAATCTGATGCTGCAGCTTCGAACGATACAGTAGCGAAGCTCTGCGCGTCGGAGAGCTGGATCGCATATTGATCAGCGTTTAATACTTTCTTCCACTTAAATGTAATCCAGCCTTCTCGACTTGGATATGGAGCGGCAGCAATTAATTGCGGCATAGTCGGTAAAGGTATAAATGTGGTGAAGCTCCATACATCGCTCCATGGACCTGAAGAACCTGCAGCATTGTTCACCTGGACACGCCAGAAGTATGCTTTGCCAGGCAATAAGTCGGCGAATGTCTTTGTTGTATCTGTAGTTGTCGAATCAATTTTCGAAATAGTTGTAAATGTCGGGTCTATGGATACCTGGATAAAATACTTTTGAGCGTCTTGTACCTTGTTCCATTTGAAGGTGACATTTTTATCCAGACCTTTTTGAAGATTGGCAGGATAGATTAAAGATGCCCATGCAATAAAAGAAGTACCGTTGGAAAGTGTTGGTGTTGTCCACGTAATCCAGGACGACAGGTCGGTATTGTACGGAGTGGTAGCGATGTTCGTATTCACCGTGTCAATCCCAAGAAGGAACTTTTTCACAAAGGCTTCAATTTCCGGTGTTTGGTTGCTCGGGACCTGGCAGTGCGGATGTCCACCGACGATGGAAAAGCCGAACCTATCGGCTATGCCTAAAGCATTATAGACTTTCTGACAAGCCTTGCTACAGACGTAGCACGACGGATTTGACAGCCATGTCATATCCGGGTTTGCCGTAACGAGCAACGCACGGGGCGCACACATTGCCATCAACTCATGATGATCTTCTGGGAGACGCCAAACATTGTCGCCGGAAAATTGTTTCATCGAATTCATAAACCAGTTGTAATCTGTATTATCTATTTTTTCCACGCTACCACTAGGCTCGGAATGCGAGTATCGCCACGACGTGGCACCACCGCCACCCGACTCTTGGGAAATTGTAAGCGCAACACGCTCGTCAAACGCTCCGGCAAAGAGTGCCATTTTGCCAGCATAGGAGCAACCGGTGACGGCTATGTGTTTTAGATCTATGGGGAGAACATTCTGAACCAGCTCCAAGCCATCGATGATACGACTGACTCCCCAAGCCCATGCACTGTACTGTCCCGTATTGTCAGGGTTAAGATAAGGGTAAAGCCGGTAGTAGGGGTCCGTAGTTTTCGGGCCGCCATAAGTCGTTACCTGGTTATGGCTGAAAGTGATTTGTGCAATATCGCGACTGCTAAAGATGGTAGACGGGATACTGCCACTGCTACTATTCATACCGATCACTGCAGGGAAGGGTCCGGTCCCCGCCGGAAGGATAACTCGCGAAGTCAGCGTGAGCGTTTGGCCGTTCACAGTTACATTCACTGTAAGTACGCCCCCGGAATAACTTGCTTGTATGGTGTCCGGACGAACCGGCTTTTCCCCGATCTCATAATTCTGGATTTGGACACCGATCTCAGCACGCCGGTACCGCCAATCGGAGAAGTTCGAAATGCGACCTCTACCATCGGCCCACGCGAATGGATCGGGTAAAGCCTGGATTGTTGGGAGTTGATCAAACGATAGCAAGAACGGTCTAGAACAGTCCGCACCTGTGTTCTCAACTTGGTAGACGAGGGGCATTTGTTGAGCAAATGAATCAACGAAGAGACACGCGTTCAATAACAGCGATAGAAGAATAACTTGTTTTCTCATTCTTAGTCTCCTAATCCAATATTCAACAGTAAGAATTTAATAGATGCCTGTTCTCAAAACACTTCAGAACGCACTTCCGGGGTTTCCAGCGAATCTTCATATCGATTCATTCTTCGCTACCCGCCTCAAGTGACCACAGATTGCCAGAGGACGCACGAATCCGGAAAGGGGTCAGGGCAATCGCGGGTACGCTCCAACGTATTGGCCAACCTTGTTCGGCTGTCCAAGGAGCTTTCTCACGTCCGCAGGAAGCTGCATGCCTGATGTTGCTCCGGGAGCCGTTGGCAACAATTGATAGTTGCCCAGTTCCGCACTCTTAAACAACGGCCGATCGTAGGCGTCGAAAGAAAGACTGTTGACCGAAAACTGAGGAAAGAGTTTGCGAAGGTCACTTA
>JAPLFP010000024.1 GCA_026390585.1 Ignavibacteriales bacterium
AGCTGCTCGAAAGCACCAATCGCCTTCGGGTAATCGCCTTGCTTGTAATACGTCCAGCCGACGCCGTACATACCCTCTTCGCGACGAGGGTGATTGGCGGTGCTGACAATCGACTGATACTGCTTCAGCGCATTCCGGAAATCTCCAGACTGATAATCGGACTCTGCAAGCCAATACGAAGCCTCCGCTGACTTCGGATGATCGGGATACGTAGCAATAAACTTCGAGAACCCGGCCGCAGCGTCCTTCGATTTCCCAAGCTTCATCAGACACCATGCAAGCTGAAATGACGACGTGATCTTTGTCTCGAATGAGACGCCCGGCACCAAGAGAGACTTCTCGTACGAAACTCTGGCGGAATCGTACGCGCCATTTGCCACATAGCACTCTCCTAGCATCATCGATGCATCTGCGGCGACGTCGCTCGTCGGGAATTCCCCAACAACCTTCAAGAAGAAGCCCTTAGCTTCTCCAGGCTTTTTGTCTTCGAAAAGTATCAATCCTGTGTCATATAACGCGTTGTCTGCATATCCGCCCGCTGCATCACGCGATACCACCTTCGCGAACGTCTCCATTGCGGCTTGACGTTTTCCAGCGAGTTTTTCCGCCACACCTTTTCGGTAAAGAGAAGCTTGTCCAATTTGGGTCTCTGAGCCAGACAACTTGTTGAAAGCATCGGCAGCCGAAACGAATTGGCGCGCTTTGAAGAGCGTCCAGGCAAGGGCATATTGCACCTCATTCGTCAGCCTATGCCCCTGGTAGTCCTTCAAGAACTCTTCGTACTGCTTCTGTGCCTTGTCATACTGCCCCAGGTTGTAATATGATTCTCCAATCAGGTAGTCAGCTTCGCCCCTGAGGCTCACGGAGTCTGTCGCACCTTTCGCCGTCGTCAGTTCCTGGATCGCTCTGGCATATTCCTTTGCGTAGTAGGAACACTCTCCTACCTTCACGCGCGAGGAGGGCACGAGTGTGCTCTTTGGAAGCTTGTCGATAACGACGCGGTACCATTCCGTCGCCTTCGGGTAGTCCCCTTTTTTCTCATTCGTCCAGGCCGCCGAATAGGCAGCATAGTCCTGAAGTCGATTGCCCGGAAATCCTTCATAGGACAATGTGTAATACTTCAATGCGTTGTTGTAGTCCGCATCTTTGAAGTATGTCTCGCCGATCCAATAGGCGGCTTCACCTGCGATCGAGGGGTTCTTGGGATGGTCTAGGATGGACTTGTATGCCTCAATGGCGTCTGCATTCCTCCTCAGGTTCACGTAGGAGTCGCCGAGGCGAAAGCGGGCATTGTCCGAGATGTTCGAGGCTGGATATTGCCTGATGAACTCCGACAATTCCCGAGCCGCGGCAGGATACTGCGCAAGTTGAAACAGGCATTCCGCTTTCAGGAATTGAGCATCTGCCAACCGGGCACTTTGTGGATATCTGATCACGAATTTGTTGAATTGTTCCAAGGCCATTTCGAACAATCCGTCCCGGTAGAGGCCATCAGCGAATGCGTAGTCTTGCTGTTCTGCAATGTTGGCATTTGGAACTGGCAGATTCTGGGCACAGAGAGGAACGTTGGGGCTGCCGGCAAAGAGAATTCCTGCCAGAACTGCGCCAGCAAGGACGAATTTCCGACCAATTCTGGACCCTCCGCACACTATCGCCATTCCAAGCACCTAAGCCTCCAAGCTTAAAGTACAGATTGAGATGATTCTATTAACGTCTAATTTAGTTTAATAGTGCAAATAAGTCAAGAAGGGCAGAGAAAAACCTCGAATTCGTGCCGGAATAATAGGTATAGAAACCCAGTTTTCCCAAGTTCAAACCGGAATGAGCAACTGTTCTAAGATTAGACGTCGGAAAGAAAAAAGGGGTGCCCAGAAGTGGGGTATTCAGGCGGAAAATCGAGAGGATTCGATGTCTCCGCCTAGACCTCCTTTTGGTATTCTTGCAGGCTGCGAACCTCGATGCCGTGGCTTTTTTGTTGCTCGATTCCTTTGACGGCAGACGCGGCTGCGGAGAGAGTCGTTATGAAGGACACTTTCTGTTCGATGGCCGCCCAGCCTATGGAGTATTCGTCGTAACGCGACACTTCGCCGAGCGGAGTATTGATGACAAGCTTTATTTCGCCGTTCTTGATGAGGTCAACGATGTTTGGCCGACCCTCGTTCACCTTGAACACGGGTTCGCATCCTATACCATGATGACGCAAGAACTTGCACGTACCTTCCGTTGCCACAAAGGTAAACCCTAGACGCTCGTAACCTCTGGCTATTTCGAGTGTGATATCGTTCTTGTCACTATTGTTGACGCTGACGAATATCTTCCCTTCCATCGGAAGCGTGTTTCCGGCTGCCATCTGTGCCTTTGCAATGGCAGCTCCAAACTCCGACGAAATTCCCATCACCTCTCCTGTGGACCTCATTTCTGGTCCCAGAAAGACCGGGACACGAGGGAACTTGGAGAATGGGAAAACTGCTTCTTTCACAGAGATATGCTTGACCTTCTGGTAGTCAAAATCCTTCACCCCAAGGTCTTCGAGCGTTCGGCCAATCATCACTTTCGCGGCGATCTTGGCAAGCGGGAGGCCGACTGCTTTGCTCACAAACGGGACTGTGCGGGATGCCCGAGGATTCACCTCGAGCACATAGACTACCCCATCCTTCATCGCATACTGTACGTTGATCAGGCCGACAACTTTGAGCGCCTTTGCCAACCTGATGGTGTGAAGCTTAAGATCTTCTAGATTCTTTTGGGAAATCATGTATGGAGGCAAGACGCAGGAGCTGTCGCCGGAATGAATCCCGGCTTCCTCGATGTGCTCCATGATTCCACCGATGAGCACGTCCTTCCCATCGCAAACCGCATCAACGTCAAACTCGAACGCATCCTCCAGAAATCTGTCGATCAGCACCGGATACTCGGGAGATACATCCACTGCCTTCTTCATATACTCGCGGACGGCATCGCTGTTGTAGCAGATCTCCATCGCCCGTCCACCGAGAACATATGAGGGCCGGATAAGCACGGGAAAACCGATTTGTTCTGCCACGAGGACCGCATTGGACACCGAATACGCAGTCCCGTACATCGGATGCGGAATTTTCAGCTTTCGAAGCAACGCACCGAACCGCTCGCGGTCTTCG
>JAPLFP010000332.1 GCA_026390585.1 Ignavibacteriales bacterium
AGATAGTCGGCGGAAGGATCTCTCCGAAGGATTTCATCGTGCCATCGCTTCGCGAGCATATGCGGCAGCGGCTCATCGACGCGTTGGTTGCCGTCGATCAGGCGACGCTTGTGTGTTTCCGTAAAGTTGACGGCGCCACCCCAGAACAATTCCTCACCTTCGAGGCCTTTCCTGATGTAGTCGAGCGCAAGATAGCTCTGCGTTCTCTTTAGATACGCTTCTGCGGTTTTGTAAATGGCCGACTTTGCCACGCGCGGCAAACCCAGATACGCTTTCCAAACAGTTTTGTAGAAGCGGAGTTCGCGCAACATCGAATTGTAACCGGCAAACTGCTCATCGCTTCCTTCACCCACCTGAACAACGATGGTCCCATTGTCGCGGGCGAGCTTTGAGACAAAATACAACGGCAAGCAGACGGGATCGGCAAGCGGTTCGTCCTGATGATAAATAAGACCCGGAAGGAAATCAAACGCCATCGACTGGTCGATAATCACTTCGTGGTGATTCGTCTTGAACTGTTGCGCAATTTGTCGTGCGTACCCTAGTTCGTTGTACTTCTCAAGATCCCTGAAGCCAACCGAGAAGGTGTCGACCGGCCTGTCCATCAGCTCTGCCATCAGAGCGACGTTGGTGCTGGAGTCAATGCCGCCGCTGAGAAATACACCGAAGGGGACGTCGCTCATCATCCGGTCTTTGATCGACTGTTTGAGAAGCGAGCGGATTGTGCCGATGCACGATTCTTCCGTCATCCCGGCCCCTTCTTGAAGAAGGCGAGAATGCGGTATTGGTGTTCCGTCGACATCGATGGTCGGTTGGTCGCCGAGAGGAACAGGATCCCAGTATTGTTCTTTCCTGATATTGCCGTCCTGCCCGACAACCATGAAATGGCCGGGCTCAAGCTTGTGTATGTTCTTAAAGAGCGTCAGCGGAGCAGGGCTGATGAGGAAGGTCAGATATGCGTCGAGCGCCTGTGAATCGGGTTCTCGCGAAACGGATCCATGTTGGAGGATTGCTTTGATCTCAGAACCGAAAATGAACTGACCGTCGGCAACCGTGTAGTACAGCGGCTTGATTCCGACGCGGTCACGGACGAGCACGAGCGACTTCTTCTTTTCGTCCCACAGCGCCATCGAAAACATTCCGAGCAGCTTGTGGACGAAGTTCAGTCCGTACTCCTGATACGCGCAGAGGATCGTTTCTGTGTCCGAGCGAGAGCGATATCGATACCCTTTCGCCTCGAGTTCTTTCCGCAGCACCTGATGATTGTAGATCTCTCCGTTGAAAACGATGCTGACGGATCGATCGGGAGTGAACATCGGTTGGTGACCGGCGGGGGAAAGATCGACGATCGAGAGGCGACGGAATCCGAACCCAACGCGACCATCCGGCGAGACAAACGTACCCGAATCGTCCGGACCGCGATGCTTGATCGTATCGCTCATCCTGACGAGAAGCGCCTCGTCAAATGCCTGACGGGAGTTTCCGTAATTGAAGACGCCGCAAATGCCGCACATCGTTATGCCCCAGCCTGTTCGGTCGGCCGCTGCCTGGCCTTTCGTTTTCGCCACTCGGCGAAGCCAAAGAATCCCAGTCCTCCGAGGGTCACGATGTTGGCTGCGAGGCTGAGGTTCTTCCCAAGGAAAAATCCTTTTGGTTCGAACTTCATTTCAATGGTGTGAACTCCACCAGGAACCATCACGGCGCGGAAGAGGTAATTGGCTCGATAGATCGGCGTTTCCTTCCCATCGACATAGGCCTTCCAGCCAACCGGATAGTAAGTCTCACTGAAGAAAAGCAGGTTGTTGCCGGCGGTTGTGGTCTTCAGCTCCATTTCATGAATACTGTTCCGAAAATTGTACCGCGTGAACTCAATCCGGGCAGCGGGATGCACCGCTTCCACCGTGAGCTTTGGGTCATCCTGGAAATACATCACGTCGCGCGGATTGAAGGACATTGATTTGATTTTATTGAGTGTGGTGAGTCCGTCAGCGACTTCATATCGGTTCACGAAGAAAGCGCGGGGGAGGGAGACCGGGTTTCCGTAGATTTTCAAGTCCCGCCCATTGTAAACGAGCGGAAGTCCGAGAGTGGAATCTGGCGAGGGCGAGAGAATGTAGTTCACATTCATCAGGCTCCAGATGAGCGGATTCCTGAGGCCGACCACTTCTGCCACATCCTGGTATGTCCGCATTTTCGCGCCCTGATACCCATAGGCACTTTGGAGCCGCCAGTAGGCGAACATGTTGTTGTACTTCGGCTGACCGTTTTCGAGTTCAAGGATCCGGTAAAGCGTCGAATCACGTTGCAGGTATTTTGCATACTCCGGCGTCGCGAACATCTGCTGATTGATGGATCGGTCATGGAAGTCCGCCGGTTTGGAGTCCACTCGCCAGAGATCAGTGGCGATGATAAGGGTCAGGATTATGGCGAAGGTCGCGAGCTTCATCTTACCCTGGATGAAGTAATACAACGTTCCGAAGGATACGGCGAGCAGAACAATCGCGACGTAGATATCGCTTGTTGCTCTCTCGACGAGCTGTGCAGTAACCTCTTTGATGACCTGCGGCTGTACTTGCTGAAAGAATGGGTCATAGATCTTATCGCGCGGTAACCCATAATTGAACAGACTCGCAAACGCATTCTGAACGGCCTGGCGAGTGACAAAGCTCTCAAATGTCAATGCAAGAACAACAAAGAAGCCGATTACAGCAGCAAACGAGAGAACGATTGACTTCTTCCGCTTCTCAACCTGGGCACCATGGAGATCTGCCCGTTCCCGGATCAACGTGGCAATTCCATACGCTGCGAGAATGGGCACAAAGATTTGGATCAACGCGAGGATCATCGACGGGATGCGAAACTTGTTGAACATCGGAAAGAACTTGTACATCACGTCATAGAAGACGGGGAATTCTCTTCCGAACGAAATGAGGAGCGAGAACACAATCATCAATGCCAGGTACTGCACAAACGGATCTTTCCGATTTCTTGCGAATCCGTAGAGTGCCAGCAGCAAGACAATCAATCCCATGTACTGCGGAGCGTGCGTAAATGGCTGTGGTCCCGAATAGAAGTTCGCCATCTGCTCCTGATTGTTTGTGAAAACACCTTTGTATTTCTCGATGCCGAATCCGTACCAAGACGGGACGAGCCAGGTCATCATCTCGCCTGGTGCGAATGACCAGCTGGTGGCGTAGTCGTAATCAAGCCCGCCCTGAACGGTCTTCGAGTCCGTCGACGGGGCGGTATTCACGATCGGATTCGAGCCGCGAATGGAGTACGAACTATACTCCCAGACAGAAAGGTACTTGTCGGCGTCCATCGAGAATGCCAGAGCGCTCGCAAGCGCAAACACAACGCCGGCGCGCAGCACGCCTTTCCATGCAGGTTCTGCTCCTGCTTCGACGGTGTGTTCCTTCTTCATAACAAGCGACCGGATGAGCATAAACACGAGGTACGTTCCTACTGCCAGATAGACATAGAAGATCATCTGTACGTGGCTCGGCATGTAGGAGAAATGGATGAGCAATACGAGAAGAAAAGCCTGGAACCAGCTGAAGCGATCCCGAAGCCGTTCGATAGAGTAGAAGATGAAGGGGAAGAATGCCAGGACAGAAATCTTGGTGTTGTGTCCTGACATCACCCAGATGATGATGTACATCGAAAACGTTGCCGCAAAAGCTGCGATAAACGCTGCGAATTTGCTCTTTACCTTGTGGAAGGTGAAGAGATAGATTCCGCAGGCGAAGACAAAATAGTAGAACAGAACCCACCCCTCCGGTGGATTGAGGATGATATGACTGAACGCTGTCGAAGCCGTTGTATTGACTTGTGCGGTAAGGTCAAACAGGCGATCGCCTCCGACGGTCAGGCTCCCGTACGATGGCATGCCGCAGAAGATATATGGGTTCCAGAGAGGGAACACCCCCTGTGCTTTGGCATCAGCAAGAAACGTGTCGAAGCTTCTGCTTGCGATCTGGTCGACGTCGCTGAATGTCTTTCCGCTGAAGATGAGCTGGTTGAAAAACAACACGAGGCTCAGGAACAGGAGCGCGATGGCAACGGCGTGCTGATAGCGTTCGGGAATCAGCGGCGATTCACCAGCAGTCTGTCGGCTGCCGGTTCGTTCTTTATGTGTTTTGCTCATGGGATTGTCGGAGGTGGGTTAATGCCGGGGATTGAGGGCATCGAGAAGCGCCGCTAACTGGCGTGTGATTTCTCTCCGATCATAGCGCTTCACTGCCTCCCGATCCTGTTGCGAATTTGGCCTATGATAGAGAAAATTCTCATAACATTCAATGAACGCCGCCTGTATGGACGGGATGTCCTGATTTCCTGCCACGGTACCCGAACGCGTTTCGCGCATCAACTCAGCTATTGCACCCTCGGGCGCAAGAGCAATGATCGGACGCTGTGCGCCGATGTATTCGAATACTTTTCCGGGAACAATCTCATCGCTTCCCGCTCCTGCCTCGTCGACGATCAGCAGCAACGCATCCGACTGGAGGAGAGCTTCGACGCTTTTGCTGTGAGGGAGATACTGGATCAGTTCGATGGAATCATGCAGGGA
>JAPLFP010000297.1 GCA_026390585.1 Ignavibacteriales bacterium
ATAGCACAAATCGATCAGACGGAGTCTTTCCTGATCCATGACGTTTAAGGGCGCGTCCCACATGTTGGCGAGGAACGCGGCTGCTTCTTTCGATCCGAGTTCCGCGATGCGGAGTACCGCATACGCCCGTTTGTCACGGTCCAACGATGTGTCCATGGCTTGAGCTTTGTACTTGTCAAACTCGGTCGTCTTCAGTTTCACCAACTGTTCCCGTTCTTGGGCAAGCGAAGGCGGCGTCTGGCCGGGTACAGTTTTGACATTGTCTGCAGCGACAGCGAGGCTCCCGAGCACAATTCCTGTGAGGAGCGCAACTACGATTTGAGCATTTCTGTTCATTGTCTCTCCGTCGAACGACGGCCTTGCGGCACGGACTTCAGACCGTCGCCTCCAAGGCTTGGTTGTGTCTTCCTATTCGTAGTATTGTGCTTCGCCAATGTCCTTGCCGAGCACAGCGCATTCAACTCGTTTGAATGTGGTGCCGTTCTCAAACTGGAATCTGTATCTTCGAACAATGCCGCCAATCTGTTGGTACGTGTATACCACAGTGATGAGGTTGCCGTAGCTGAACGGCGCACGGACTGCCTGGGCAATGTCCGGGTCAAGCGGCGCCTTGTCATAGCCGGGAATGTCTGAAGTCTTGTTGATGACAGAGACTGGCTCTCCTGCGTGGAGTTTCACGAAGTCCTGAATCAAGTTGTCTCTATCCTTTTCCTTCGGGGATGATGGGTACTCGTTGAGGAAGACAACATTCAAACTGTCCATCGTCATCTCTTTGATCTCGCCCCTCGAGTTCATGACGTGTCGCCACGGGAGCGCAGGCGAGAAGTTCTTGGTATAGCAGTTGATGAGCCATGTTGAATTGCCGAATGGCTTCAGGTTGAAAGCGTACTCCTCGGTGGGCCGGCCAGATCCCTTGAGATACTGCGTGAACAGTGATTTCGCTTTTGCCTCATCTACGCGTTTCAACTCCATTGCATGTGACAGGCTGCATGTGAGAAGAGAAATGCCTATCGCCGCAGTCATGAGTTTTTTCATATCGCATTCCTTTAGAGGCCCACCATGTGAATCACTCGTTTCTGAAAGGAGTTTCTTTCAGAAACGGATACGCTCGGTTGTTGTGCGGCCTCCTATTCATACATCTTCGAAAGACCGTTTTATTCAAGGTTCTTCACGCGGACATGGGCGATCCCGTTGATCCGATCCAAAATGAAGACTTGAAGATGCGAGTATTTCTTGCTCTCTCCAAGAGGCCTCATCCTGTACTGCTCCCCCGTGTCCATGTAGTCAAGAACGATCGTTCCGGTCGTCTTATCTTGCAGGAGCTGAAACGCCCGCGTGGAGATGCTGTCGGTGATTCCGAAAATGAGCATCTGCTTCTTGAAATCGATATTGTGCTCACCTATGTCGATTCCGTAGGTCTTCTCGAATTCCGCAAGACCGTCTTCAGATTTGATTTGCCCCGAGTATACACGATCTTCTTTGTCACGGGTCATCAACTTCGAGAACACCTCTTTGATCTTGATCGTCCGGTAAGGCCCCGGTTCCTCAGCGATGGCCGCGGCCGAGAGAAGCAAT
>JAPLFP010000129.1 GCA_026390585.1 Ignavibacteriales bacterium
TCATCGATGTCACGCGTCCCATCCCGATGAACTTGTTCTGGGCCGACAGTTGACTGTTGTCGAACATGGCAAACAGTTGGACCCGCATATAGTTCGACTTCAGGTCCAGCCATTGTTTGAAGATCTGCTGAACTCCTTGGACGGCGAGGCTGACTCCCAAAATGATCGCCAACGTGGCAATGATAGCATCGAGGCTCTCAAGCATGGTGTTCTTCTCCTTTGTCTAAAGCATTTAGAACCTATCCCAAAAAAGATAAGATAATGTCACGCCAAGACGCCAAGGCGCAAAAAGTAGTATACTTTTGATCGCTCTGCGTCTTTGCGTGACTGTTCTTGAGATGGTTTCTAGAGTGTTAAGGTGATTGACGGTTATCGAATTCATGTTTCAGATTTCTTTTTGTCGAGGGGCAGGAGGGAGGCCTGGTTGTTTTTTGGATCCGGTTGTCAAGTTCTTCACGTCACTTGGGTTTCAACCGGTACGTCCTATTTGTGGCCTCGACCGCTCCTTGCTTAACCAATAATTTGAGAGCCTTCTCGACGGTCTGCACATCAGCGTGCACCCACCACCGAGCAATGCCGCTCGCGTTATCGACAGCGGCTGGATGGGTTCGAAAATACTGGAGAATACTTTTTGCTAATTGCTCTTGACGGTTGTTCGGCATGACGGGGGAACCTGAGTGTTCTACTCGAGTTCTTGTGGAGGATGCTTGTGTAGTGTGGTGTGAAGGGAGACCAACATGTACCCGAGACAGAATCCAGATTCTGCTTATCTGCTACCCCTCTTGCACCCTCTGAAGAACAATGCGTTCTGTAGGTTGAGAACTAATTCAGAAACATCGCAATGTGGATTGTGTGATTCGATTCGCTGAAGTGATACGTGAAGAAAGCTGTCGGTGCGGCGAATCGAGGTGGAACCAGTATCGAGAGGGGAAAAAATCTGCGATTAATCTATCAACTCGCAACATGAAAGTCAACTGTCTCAAATCGGAAACAATGAATACGCGCCAAAATCGAAGGATCCCGTGGATTTGTCGCCGAATTTGACGACGGGCTTGAAGACGAAACGTCAGGGATCACCTGCCAATGAGACAATGGATGATAAAGGGAACACCGACCAACTTGAAGAGTGTTCGTCCCATTCGACCCGCATACATCAAACGAGCTTTTTCGGTTTCTCGGCACATTGATTTTGGCGTTCGACTGTGTTACCATCGTGGCAAGCGCGGCTTCAGAGTCCTGCAAACCAGCCTAGCCCGTGCAAGGTCAGCGTGATTGATTCAGCTCGTTCGAATTCTGTTTGTCCGAGCAGCGAGGGCAAGAACAAAGAGGTCAAGCATCTGGTGGGCGCAACCAATGCAGTGTCTGTGATGATTTAGAAAGGAGTCGGCTGATGTCCAAATACACGAGTCCCGGTGTTTACATCGAGGAGATCAAGGGCCAGGTCCGAACGATCACAGGTGTGGCTACTTCAATAGCCGTTTTTGTTGGGTGGTCCAACAAGGGGCCAACGGATCGAGCAGCCTTGATCTTGAACTGGCTTGATTTCGAGCGATTGTACGGCGGCCTCAACACCCAGAGCTATTTGGGCTACGCCGTACAACAGTTTTTCAACAACGGTGGCACGACGGCGTATGTACTCCGTTTGGCCGACAAGACAAGCGCTGCGCCCGCGTCTGTTGCCAACACAACCTTGAAGGCGGGCGTATCGAACGTTCTGCAAGTACATGCGAACAATGAAGGCTCGTGGGGTCGATCGATATCGATCACCACAAAAAAACGGGTCCCGCCCGACAGTTCGCGCTTCGACTTGAAAGTCTCATACACGGATCCCGGCGGGCGCATCACAGCCGAAACCTATGAGAATTTGTCGATGGATCCGGCCGATGCTCGCTTCGTGCAACCAGTCATCAACATTGACTCGTCTTTCATCAATGTCACTGTGGTGACGGGGGCGACGGCGCCAATTCTTCCTGATGAAGTGACCGGGGTTGTGCTTTCGAATGATGGTGCAGATGGCAATATCCTCGCTCCAAATGATGGCAACTTTGAACAAGCGTTAGCCTCCGCGTTGAGCTTGTTGGACAGTGTTGATCTGATCAACTTGATCGCTGTTCCCGGAGAGACGAGTGCTGCGACGATCGCCGCGCTCGAAGCGTACTCGAAGAAGAGGCGTGCAATCGTGTTGGTCGATGCAGACTCCACTGACACAGTGACAAAGCTACAATCCGGATCGAATGGGGCAATAGTCACTCCGAATGGGGAGAACGCCGCGTTCTTCTTTCCGTGGCTCACAGCGCCCGATCCGCTCGACGGAAGCCAATCGCACATCTATCCGCCGTCGGGCTTCGTTGCGGGACTCATTGCTCGCATCGACGCGTCGCGTGGCGTTTGGAAGGCACCGGCCGGGACAGATGCTGTGATAACTGGTGTCACAGATGTCGCAGTGAAGTTCACCGACGGTCAGAACGGTGTGTTGACCAAAAATGGTATCAACTGTATTCGCAGCTTTCCGATTCACGGAATCGTCAATTGGGGTGCGCGCACATTGGCTGGTGCAGACAATAGAGGATCGGAGTGGAAATATCTGCCTGTCCGGCGGATGGCGCTGTTTCTGGAAGAGAGTCTGTATCGAGGGACCAAGTGGGCGGTCTTTGAGCCGAACGACGAACCGTTGTGGGCGCAAATTCGTTTGAACGTGACGGCATTCATGATGTCGTTGTTCCGGCAAGGGGCTTTTCAGGGCCGCACGACCAGAGATGCGTACTTCGTGAAGTGCGATAAGGAAACAATCTCACAGGATGACTTCAACAAAGGGATTGTGAACGTACTCGTGGGATTTGCCCCGCTCAAGCCGGCTGAGTTCATCGTCATCAAGATCAGTCAGCTTGCTGGACCGGTAGTGTAGAATGAAACGGAGCTCAAACCAAGTCAAAGTCGAGTGTCACCAGGCAACAGATCCCCATCAGGAAACGATCGGGATGCTCAAAACGACAAAGAAGTTGATTTCACTTCGTATGTGTTCGCTCCGGGTTGCACGAAAGCGGTGGCAACGTCCTGGTCTCCTTCTCAGTTGATACTCCGAGACACTTTTTGTAGTTTCAACTGCAGCTTTTCTCTCCACGTAGGTCACCCAGTGATCCCTTCGAAAGGAACTGTTCGTGGACCACTGTGGTTCCTTCTTATTCTACCGAGAGGAGCCCGAAGCGACGTGATGACGACGGTGAGTACTCAGATGACGAACCCCATTGTTGTTCTCATTCTGTCTTCCGCATTTGCTCTCAATGTCCACGGTCAAGAGCAAAAGCAAAATCCTCTGCAAGATTCTTCTGCAAATAAGACACAAACGTTCGATGCGAGATCGCTTTATCCCTACCCGGTGCTTTCACTTCCGCTTTCATTCAAGACCGGTCCGGAAGGTTTGAGAGGATTTCTTTCACAATCATCATCCCCCACAGGTTCGGGATATGTTCCAGGATTTCTTCGTCTGTCGCTTGCCTCGCCATTGCCTCCTCTTTCCTGGGAATCGCATCAGAAACTGAGTCTGGCGTCATGTTGGAGAAACGAGTTGTTGCGACAAGAAGAATATGAGACATTCCGAATGATCATAGGTTCTATCCAGATGGGCGGCGCTGCATATCTTGCTTACAAACACATTAAGAAGTACGGCCTGAAATAGAACTCATCGACGATTTGTTGTACTAAGCAGAGGTCATCGGAAAGACTTGCTCGGTGAGCCCGATAGCAGGTTTGATCCGGCAGCAGTGGTGAAGAAAAGCGAAGAGGCAATCCCGGACAACTGGAATTGCCTCTCTGTTTTTAATCAACGAGCGATGGTCCAACAGCACGCTTTTTGTCAATTGACGATTAGTAATTACTTCTCCCGTCTCACTGCGTTCGACGGTTCCGCTTGCAGGCTCAAGTCGGATGGGAGGGAGGGGACAAAAAGTCACGCTGGAAAGTGTGAGTTCTGTAAGTGCCCGGACCAGGAACGTTACACAATTCACAACACTGTACCGAGTTTTCGAAATGGCATTGAATTCGCACGGAAGATTAGCAGATCCATTTGCCCTTATGGGCATATTGTCTTCGCGGGCCTACTCGCTGCAGCTGCAACTTTGCACTGGGGACTTATGATGTCTCTGATTGAAAATCCCTTCCAGAGAGACACGGCGTGTCAATCGCATGGGAGGCCAACCTCTCGACAGAGATTTCGCGTTGCGGCGATCGCTTGCGAGAACAACTCCGGACCTGTCTCGCCGCCGAACTGACCGCCCGATTTCAGGTGCGGTTCCACTGTCAGGAAGCCCTCATACTTCATCCTTGCAAGATCTTCCAGAAGTTTCCGGACTTGGCCGTCACCCTCTCCCGGCATGCTTCCTGCATGATCGTTCCCGAGTTTCCAGTCCTTGATATGCACATGGACAACATACGGCTTCATCGTATGCCAGCAAACGTCGAAATTGTTCGTGATCTTCTCTCCCCAGACGAAATTCGCTGGATCGTAGGCCAAACGGAGCTTCGGCGAATCGACCGATTTCACAAGGTCAACGCAATTCTCAGCGCTGGAGCCGTAGATATCCGTTTCATTTTCATGTACCATCACGATGTTTGTGCCTACAAGGAGCTCTACCATTCTTCGCATCCGTTCTATGACCTGTGTGCGATACGTTTCGATTCGTCCGCCTTTTGGGGGATAGAAGCTGAATATCCGTATGAACGGTGAGTGAAAGAAAAGCGCCGCATCGATGGCATGCCTGAACTTATCGAGGTGCGGTCGAAATGGCTCGTCGATCCTGACCTTCCCAATTGGCGATGCGATTGCGCTCACCCGGATGCCGCGATCTTGCATGAGCTCCCTCGTCTCCAGCAATTCCGCCTGTGACAAGTCCACTACGTTCTTCTTGTTAACGAACCTGATCTCAATGAAACCAACTTTCTCCGATGCCAGAAAGTCGATCTGGCCTTTGAAATCATCAGTCACTTCGTCCGCGAACGCGCTTAGAATTGCCATTGAATCATTGTCCCGGTTTTTGACTCCGAACATCGTTCCTGTAGGAAAGCATGGTGCCCTTCAATCTTCCGGCAGTGGTTTGCCTTTGGTCTCGGGAGCCCAAATGAGTGCGACGAGTCCGAGAAGGAAGAC
>JAPLFP010000262.1 GCA_026390585.1 Ignavibacteriales bacterium
GAGGACTCTCAGGAGTTGCGGCTTGCCGGATGGTTGTTCCAAATGATCACTCGTGATTTGACTGGAATTTGGCGGATCGAACACTCAGCAACGATCGAGATCATGTCCGACAATCACACGACCGGTGAATCCGCCCGAACGTACCCCGGCAAGAAGTTCCTCGTCACTCGCACCCATTCGTATGATATGGTTGAGTGCAAGCAGCTTTGGCTGTATGCGAGCTGAGAGGATTCCGAGTTCAACGTCGGACGTGTGATATTCACGCATGTAACGCGGCCAGTCCTCTCCCCCCGGACGCGGCTCGGGCTTCAGCTTCGATGAGGCGTATACCTCGTGCACCAAGACATCGACTCCCGAAGCGAATCGGACAAGGTCATCGTGAGGGCGTGTGTCTCCCGAGACAACCACTGATCGGTCCGGCGTGTCGATCCGGTATGCAAATGCCTCTTCCCACGTTCCGTGTGCCACTGCAATCGCCTGAACGCGAACGCCATCACTTTCGTAGATGATGCCAGGCCCTATTTCGTTTGCGTCAACCCGAAATCCATCGGGAGTCTGGTGTTCCAGACCTTCCGTGCGGACCTTGATGTCTTCAGCATACGCTGCGACTAAATGGTCGGTCATTTGCTTGAAACCGTGAGGCCCATAAGCATGCAGCGGGCCTTTCCGTCCCATCACCCAGGAAGTGAAAATCAGATCAGGATAGCCCAGCGTATGATCGCTGTGAAGATGCGTGACGAAGAGTGCGGTGACGCCATCGATAGGAAGATGTGCAGCCGCGAGCTGGCGCATGACCCCCGGACCCGCATCGACAAGAAAGACGCGCTTTCCGACGACGATGGCGGTTGCCGGTCCGGACGCCGCGGGATCCGGTCGAGGCATTCCCGTGCCGAGTAGGACGACGGTGGTATTTTCTGCATTGCTCCGCGTCTTTGTTTCCGCTTCGGATGTTGTTCCCTTCATAGAGACGCTCCAGAGCTTTTCATTGGCTCTCGCTGAAGCTCACGATATTGAGTGAGTATCAAGAAGCTTGCCACCCCTTGTTCTCAAGTTTGGTCAATGTGGTGGATCATCAAGGGAAGTTGACAACTTAACGCCAATGATGGTAGTAGCAGTTGTCAACAAATCGTCAACTCCCTGAAGTCACATGCTGAACCATGAAACGAATATTCTCGTTGGCATTGCGTATTTCGATGCGAATAGCCGGATGATTCTTCTGCCATACTCGAAACACTTCATCGGCAAATGCCTGACCCACCGTTCGCACACCTTTGAAATCAAGAACCACCGTCTTGAACTTCTCCAGTCCCACAAGGACCCGGCGCGCTTGTGACCGAGAAACGTAGTCGCCCTTTGTTTTGAAAAGCTCTATAGTAAGAACCGTCTTTGCGAATTCAAACCCTTCACCCGCATAGTCAGCAAAGATTTGTCGCAGTTCCTTCTTTGATCGCTCGCCAACTGAGAACTCTACCGCCGTTCCTATGATAGGATTGATGTCTTCGACAAAGACATCGGCTTTTTTGTTGTCAAACACCAGTTTCTTCCCCGAGCCCTTGATGACAAGCTGATCAGCGACTTTCGAAGTGAAGAAGATTCCTTCACCGCTGTGGTGCTTCGGATCAGTGGTGAGCTTTCCTTTGATCAGTTCCTGAATAGCTTCGTACTCGTTCGCAAGATGGTGGGTTCGTTTGATGACATTGAAGATGCCGACACCCCGATCAACAACGGTAAAGTCGATTCTTCTGCGCAACCTCCTTACTCGCACGACGATGTTCTTCGAACGAGAGTGCTCGATAGCATTATTGAGCATTTCCGTGAATGCATAATCCAGAATGCTGGCAACATTTGATGAGAGTCGATAGAAGATGCCTGAATTATCTTTGATTTGCCGGAGAACAACATCCTCCGCCAAACCGCGATTGTGAAGGACTCTGCGAATCTCGTGAACCCCTTGCCTGCTTTTCTCAAGTTCCTTGCCAGTGCTGGCGAAGTAGCGCGCTGAGTTCGCCCTGCCGAGGAGAACGACCGTCCCTTCTTCTCGGAGCTGCTGGAAGAAGCGATGGACGTAGGCCCGTGAGAATCCCGTTCGCTTCACGACTTCCGCAGCCCTTAGTGAGCCCTGTCGCCTCAGCATTTCCAAAATGATAGCACGGATGTCCATAACTTGTACCTGATCGAGAATGGGTTGACAACTCTAAGATAATACCAATATTTGTAGTTGTCAACAAGTCGTCAACTCTTCTGATACTTCGTGCCTTGCCACCGGCAATGCATACCCATTTTTTCTGTTTCTTCCTTCCAGCTGATTTCCTATCTTCACTCTGCACTATGAAGCTTCTGTCATAATTGACTCTTCAATCAACGGACCTCTTCCATGAAAAAAGCACTGATTACCGGTATCACGGGCCAGGACGGCTCCTATCTCGCGGAATTGTTGCTGAGCAAGGGCTACCAGGTCGACGGGATTATCCGGCGTGCAAGCACATTCAACACTCAGAGACTTGACCATGTCTATGTCGACCCCCACATACCAAAAGCAAGGCTTCGACTTCATTATGGCGATCTCTCCGATCCTGGTTTGATGACCGAGATCATGTATAATATCAAACCGGACGAGGTCTATCACCTCGGCGCCCAAAGCCATGTGAGAATCTCCTTTGATATGCCCGAATATACCAGTGATATCACAGGACTCGGTACGACGCGGCTCCTTGAGGCAATCCGAAGAAGCGGTATCAAGACCCGGTTCTACCAGGCTTCGTCATCTGAGATGTTCGGAGGAGCGCCTCCGCCGCAGAACGAAGCATCCCCGTTTCGACCCCGAAGCCCCTATGCCATAGCCAAACTGTACTCGTACTGGATGACTGTCAATTATAGGGAGGCATACAAGCTTCACGCGTCAAATGGGATCCTTTTCAACCACGAAAGCCCCAGGCGGGGCGAAGTGTTCGTGACGCGAAAGATTACCCGGGCAATTGCCAATATCGTTGCCGGCAAAGAGCATAAACTGTACCTCGGCAATATCGACGCCAAGCGGGACTGGGGTTTCGCCCCTGAATACGTGCAAGCGATGTGGCTGATTCTTCAGCAAGACAAACCCGATGACTACGTCGTGGGCACCGGTACGACCCAGTCGGTTCGCGATTATCTGGAGCATGCTTTCAATTACGTCGGCATCGAGATCGAATGGAAGGGAAAGGGAACTCACGAACAAGCCCGGGTCAGGAGCTACAACTCAGCACACCCGGGTAAATTGAAAACCGGTCAAGTACTCGTTGAGATCGATCCAAAGTACTACCGTCCGACAGAAGTGGATCATCTCCATGCCGACATCAGCAAAGCAAAGAAAAAGCTCGGTTGGCATCCTCAGGTTCTCTTTGCCGATCTCGTGAAAGTGATGATGGACTACGACATGCTCAACGCTGGCCTGCAACCTCCAGGCGAAGGCATCAAGATCCTTGGCAAAAAGGATTTCGGCTGGACGAATCATGCCACCACCCGGCACGAGCAGGTGAAGGAAAGACATGGATAGGGGCTCAAAAATCTACGTCGCTGGACATCGCGGGCTCGTCGGATCGGCCATTGTGCGAAAGCTGCATGCTCTGGACTACGCGAACATCACCGTGAAGGAGCTCGCGGAACTGGATCTCAGGGAACGTGAAAGCGTCGACAAGTTTTTCGCCAGCGAGCGGCCTGAGTACGTTTTTCTGGCAGCTGCCAAAGTTGGCGGGATCCACGCAAACAATACGTACAAAGCTGAGTTTATCTACGACAACATTGCGATTGCAGCAAATGTGGTGAACGCAAGCCACCGCTTTGGGGTCAAAAAGCTCTTGAACCTCGGCTCGTCGTGCATCTATCCGAAGCTCGCTCCGCAGCCGCTGAAAGAAGAGTATCTCCTTGCCGGGCCGCTTGAGGCGACGAATGAGCCATACGCAATAGCGAAAATTGCTGCCATCAAGCTTTGTCGATATTACAACGAGCAGTATGGGACCAATTTCATTTCAGTGATGCCCACGAATCTCTTCGGGCCCGGCGACAACTTTAACCTTGAAACGTCGCACGTGCTCCCCGCCATGATGCGGAAGCTACATCTCGCACGCTTGCTCAACCTGGAACGACTCGAGGAAATCAGGAAGGATATCCAGAAACGGGCACTCGGATTCGGCATTGAGGGCACTGCCGACGCGAGCGAAGCCGAACTTGAAGCATCGCTCCAGCGCTTAGGGATTCATCGGACGTTTGTTGAGCTCTGGGGAACTGGGAATGCTCTTCGCGAGTTTCTGTTTTCCGATGACCTGGCGGATGCCGTCGTGCATCTCATGATGCACTACGACTATCAGGACATCGGGGAGTTTGTGAACATCGGAGTTGGCAGTGATTCCAGCATTAAAGACCTTGCAAACAGAATCAAATCGATTGTGGGGTACACCGGGGAGATCCGCTTTGATTCGTCGAAACCGGATGGAACGCCGAGAAAGCTCCTTGATATTTCAAGAATCAAGGCTCTTGGCTGGACACCACGCATCGACCTCGACGAAGGACTGAAACGTCTATACGAATGGTATTGCGCTGCTTAGCTCCCTCGCTTGCCTCTTGTTTGTCACTGTCCTGAAGTCCTCATTCTCATCCCGAATGCCTCGTACTTCCAAGCGCGTCTGAAAGCCAAACTAAGGAACGTGTCATTGCGAGCGCACTTTGCGAAGTCCCGCTCTTGGATTCCGCCTACAAGCGGGATTCAAAGAGCGGAACAATCCGTCCAGCGCAGTTCAGATTGCTTCGTCGTCCCGAGAAGGAAGAGCGGGACTCCTCGCAATGGGTATAATGCTCAAAAAGTGTTGCTGTTTTTCATCGTGGTTGAAGGAAGAAGTACCACTGAAAGTATCGGTCTCGGTGCTTTCTTGCCAGCCCACGATGTCTTCGGTATTTTTCTTTTACTCGACTGA
>JAPLFP010000218.1 GCA_026390585.1 Ignavibacteriales bacterium
CAACGGACAACATAAATGAGCTCATCGTCCGCGGCGGTGCGCCGTTTGAAAATCTGACGGTGATGGAATACATGGAAATCCCATCCATCAATCATTATCCAAACCAACTCAACTCTGCCGGCCCGATCAATATGGTGAACATCGATCTGGTGGAGGATGTGCAGTTTTCGTCGGGGGGATTCGGAGCTCAATACGGTGACAAGTCGTCGTCGGTCATGGATATTACGATTCGCGAAGGAGATCGGAACAAGGTCTTTGCTTCAAACACAGGCTTCAACATGGCAGGCATCGGAACGCTGATGGAAGGGCGGCTGGCTGACGGCAGAGGATCGTGGATCGTTTCCGCCCGCCAAAGTCTGCTGGAATTCGTCGATAAGATCGTGGGAATCTCAGCAATTTCTCTCACTGCTATACCGAAATACTGGGACGCACAAGCAAAAATCGTTTACGACCTCACCCCAACGCAAAAGCTCGCTTTCAACGGCCTATTTGGAGACAGCCGAATCTCGATCGAAGGCGATCCCAAGAAAACGGACGAGCAACGTGCGAATAAAACCGACTCCTCCGCTGTGGACGACATTACTACGCGCAGTCGTCAGTACGCGATCGGTTTAAGTCTCAAGAGCCTGTGGGGCAAAGAGGGTTACTCGGTGCTGTCTCTCTATGCGGCGGGTACCATCTCCAAAGTCGGCGTGCAGGAGAATTTCACGAGCCAAATCTATGGGAGCAAAGGCGAGGTTCTCAACTACACGAAGCTCAACACCCGAGAGATCTTCAGCCACGATTCCGACGAGCAGTACGTCGCCGCCCGCTATGATCTCTTTTATCAGGTCCATCCGCAACACGATCTTTCGATCGGAGGACAGGTCCAGGCGTCGAGCCGATGGAATGACGTAGCACGGTATTACAGCGATACCACGCGGTATCTTATGCCAGCATCAGGTGGTTGGACAGGACCGATAACTTTCCCCAATGGCCAGATACAAAACAACATTGGCTTCGGGGATGCAAGCAAACTCTATGCATACATATCGGACAAGTACCGGATCTCGCCGAGGTTCAACGTAACGCTTGGCCTTCGATATGATTACTTCTCATATTCAAAACAGGGACAATTAAGTCCCCGGTTGAGTGTCTCGTATGAGATCTTGCCCCCGCTCACGACGCTCTCCCTCGCGGGGGGAGAATATTGGCAGACGCAGCCATTTCCGTACTATGTGGACAATCGGAACCTCGGATATAACAAGACCCTGCCAAACGCGAAGGCAACGCATCTGGTCCTCAGTCTTCAGCATATCCTGGATGACGGGATCAAATTGAGTGTGGAGGGCTACTACAAGAAGTTTCGGAATGTCGTGGTCTCGGAGGAGTTCGTGTACTCCGCCATCGACACGTTTCGATCCGATCGATATCTGGCCATCGGTGAACGGAGGTCGTACGGCGTGGAATTCTTCCTGCAGAAGAAACAGGTCGAGAACTACTACGGCACAGTGAGCATTTCGTATTCAAAAACCGAAGACTTTGACCCGCGCATCCCAAAACAGACCGACACCTATCCGTCGCAATATGATTATCCGGTTATCGTGAGCACGGTTGGCGGCTTGATCGTTAAAGAGACCCGCTCGTGGCTCAATGAGTTGCCATTTTTCATCAAGTACCCATTGTACATCCTTCCTCTGTCTGACGAAATGGAGGTGAGTTTTCGATACCGCTATCAAACCGGCGGACCCTACACGCCGCTCGACTATTCACGGTCGGTTCAGAAGCGAGAAGGGGGAATAAAATGGTCCAGCGGGGCCTGGCAGACTTCGCAACGCGTCTACACCGAGCGCTATCCGGATTACAGCCGCCTCGACCTTCAATGGATCAGCCGATTCTATATGAAGAACTGGAACATGAACGTCTACATTTCACTCAACAATGTGTTCAACACCAAGAACGTGTTCTACTACGAGTATCGAAGCGATGGCACACGCGAGACTGTGTATCAGTTCAGTTTCTTCCCTGTCGGAGGAATCGAGATCGAATTCTGAAGCAAGATGAGAGCGAGGGACATGGCAGACGAAGATTGTTACTCAAGAAAGATTTCTTCTGAGGAATCGAAGAAGGGATACATCTTTGTGTTGAAAGGAAGGCTTTCGTTCTTTCCTCCCAAGGGGAAAACATTTACTTTGAGTGAACTGCAGAACGAGAAAAGGGTGAAGATGGAATCGTATCATTGTACTTGCCGCGGCCCTGCGTTGCCCCACAAACATTACTTCATTCAATGGGATGGCGTACAGCGTGGCGAGAAGATCACGATCACAAAAGACCGGAAGATCGCAGGGAGGTACTTCTTAGTCTCGAAGAAGTAGCAGAGGAGCAAGACCAGCTGTCGATTTTTGCCTTCGGCTCACGCGACAAGCCCCGATCAAAAGGTGATCAGGGTAAATCGGTGGGCCCGTCCGCCAATCTTGGCCCGAGGAGGCCGGGCGGAGATTCTTTGTCTTGCTCAGGTATTCTTCAATCACACCCCAACTTCTTCCTCAAATTGAACGCCTTTCCACAATTCTTTGGGCGAAGCCTGCTTTCTCTAGCCGTTGGTACGCCATGCTACAAGCTCGTCGGTACTTTCCGGACTTGAAACTTCAGCAATGTTGCGGTATCATTGCCTCGTTGTTCCTATCGAAGCACCGTCGATAACAATCAAAGCTCCTGCACGGCGTGTCCCAGTCACTGGCATGCTTCGCTCAACAGACGAACGTGCATTACGCATAGGACCTAGACTTCTGCGATGAAACCCTTCAGGGAAGCCCTTCGTATTGTCAGCCTTCTTGGCTCCATTCTCCTTGTTGGTGTAGCCGGCTACCATTTCATTGAGGGATGGTCGCTCTTTGACGCGTTGTATATGACCGTGATAACGCTTGCGACGGTTGGTTATGGAGAGACTCATCCTCTTTCGACGACAGGGCGCGTATTCACGATGTTCCTCATCCTCGGCGGCATGGGCATGATCCTGTACGGCGTTTCGCGGATTACCTCGTTTGTCGTCGAAGGTGAAATGAGCGGTATCTTAAGGAGGCGGAGAATGAATCGAACAATCAGCCATATGTCGAACCACTACATCGTCTGCGGCTGGGGGAATACGGGGTACTATGCGGTTGAGGAACTGCATCGAACGCGACGACCATATGTAGTTGTAGAAAATGACCCTTCGAGGATTGAGCAGCTGGTGGCGGGAGAGATGATGTACATCGAAGGGGACGCGACGAGCGATGCAACATTAATTGCTGCGGGAATCCAGCGTGCTGCGGGACTTATCTCGAGCCTTCCAACGGACAGAGACAATATGTTCGTTGTCATCACAGCGCGTGGACTGAATCCCACATTTAAAATCGTCAGCAAGATCGAGGATATTTCGTCACGTGACAAATTCCTGAGAGGCGGTGCAAACATTGTTATCTCGTCGGACTTCATTGGCGGTCTCAGGATGGTCTCAGAACTTGTCCGTCCCGGCGCGACCAGTTTTCTTGATTCGATGCTCCGTGACAACTCGGCGCTTCGTGTTGAAGATGTGAAGGTCGGCCTTCATTCAAAATACGTCAAGAAGCCGGTCGGCAGTTGCGATGTATTCGCGAAGTCTGGGGTGCTCCTGGTGTCGATGAAGCGCGCCGATGAATTTCATTTCAATCCGCCCCCCGCCACCATTCTTGAAAGCGGCGACACCCTTGTCGTCATTGGCAATCCGGAGCAGCTTCAATCGGTGCGCGGGGTGCTGAGCGGTTCGTAGAATTTTCATCGGCTGAGTTCCCAGCCTGAGATGCCCCTGCCGTCCGGTTCTGTGAACAGCGGGACGTCCCGCTTCTCAGGATTCCGCACATAAGCGGCATTCAGAAAGCGGAACGAACAATGCGCAATCTCATTAGAGAAGAATTCCAGCCTGGCCTGTCTGCGCCTACTGCGGAGGACACGCTCATCGGTGAAGCTCCCATTTCGCCCTCGGCTCACGCGACAAGCCCGATCGAAAGGCGATCGGGTTGAATCGGTGGGGATTCTTGGTTTTGCTCAGGAATTCTTCAATCATACCCCGGTTTCCCCCGAGGTTGTTTCCTGCTTGGCGATCCTCGTATTGCGTTTCACTTTGAACTACACTAGCTTTGTAGTGTTGCATTTTCCTGCCGCTCTTGCCAGAGCACCGTCACGGTCTGGCTTCTCATATCGTGGTCTAGATTGAAGTTGCCTGAAAGGATGATCGGCTTGTGCCGATGAAAGACTTTGGTGCAATGAAAACTATCCCTCTGTCTCTCCTGTGCTTTGCGCTTCTCTGCGTTCATCCCGCGTCTGCTCAGAATTTCTGGCAACAAACAAATGGACCATTCGGCGGCAACGTGTCCTCTCTTGCTGTTGCTCCGAATGGATCGGTCTTTCTCGGGAGCAACGGCGGGGGCGTTTTTCGCTCAACAGACGGAGGTCAGAGCTGGATTCAAATGGGATTGGCAAACATTGATGTCAGGGTGCTTGCGATCAATGCCAACGGAACCGTCTTCGCGGGCGCGTACGTCGGCGGTGTCTACCGGTCAACCGATAATGGCAGGAGTTGGACGCAAACCGGGTTGATGTATGATGGCGTGCGCTCTCTGGCGATAGCTCCAAACGGCGACATCTATGCAGGAGCGTATGCGGACGTGTTTGGCGTCTCCGAGAGTGTCCTCCGCTCGACGGACAATGGCGCCACGTGGTCCGTGACTGGCTTGACGGTCGAATGGAATGATATCATGACTTTGGCCGTCAATTCGAAAGGAAATATTTTCGCCGGTGCCGTTTCCGGCTTGTTCGACTATACAGGCGGAGTTTATCGCTCGCTTGACAGCGGGAAGACCTGGACGCCAGTGACGTTAGGCTTGACGAGCG
Organism: Ignavibacteriales bacterium; assembly: GCA_026390585.1. GTDB lineage: Bacteria > Bacteroidota > Ignavibacteria > UBA10030 > UBA10030 > UBA9647. The sequence continues at coordinate 4,891 of JAPLFP010000218.1, forward strand.
TTCCTGCTTATGCAATTGCCACTAGTCCCGGCGGCGATCTTTATGCCGGGACAAACGCAGGGGTGTTTCGCTCCTCGAACAATGGCGGAAACTGGACAAAGACCGCGTCGACAGTTACAGACGCTGGAACACTTGCAATCAACGCGAATGGAGACGTTTTCGCGGGCAATGGCAGCGGCATCTTTCGATCGACCAATTCCGGCGCCACTTGGACCCGAATGAATGTCGGTTTGACCAGCACCGATGTCAACGCTCTCGCACTTGGCTCGACGGCACAGGTTTTTGCTGGAACAGGAAACAGTGTGTTCCGTTCGTCAGATAACGGAGGAAGCTGGACTCAAACTAATAATGGCTTCGTCGGTACTCGCATCCAGTGTCTTGGCTCCCTTTCAAACGGAAAGCTCATCGCCGGTACCAATATCGGTGTCTTTTTCTCTCCGGATAATGGCGATCACTGGGCATCTTACAATTTCGGATTGACCAGCACGGATGTCCGGTCCATCGTCGTAAGCACCAATGGGAGCATCTTGGTCGGGACAACAGACGGGGTTTCACGATCGCCAGACACGTTGTACAACTGGATTCCAAGCGGTCTATCATCTCATACTGTCCAAACGCTGGCCGTCAACTCGAGCGGGGACATCTTTGCAGGCACCGATTCGGGTATGTTTCGGTCGACGGATAACGGAGGAAAATGGACGCCAGCCGGTCCTGCCGGTAAGGAGGTCTCGGTCGTGGCCATTCAATCTGGTGGATATGGCTATGCAGGACTGAGGATCGGTGTCTATCGCTCGACTGACAATGGCGCGAATTGGTACCCAAGTGGATTGACAAATGTTGTCGTCCAAACGCTTGCCTTCACTTCGAGTGGGTGGGTACTCGCGGGTACACAAGATGGTGTCTATCGTTCACAGAATAATGGTACGAGTTGGCAACCGATGAATCCGTTACCGAGCGTTGCCAATGCATTGGTGGTCAATGCAACCGGTCAGGTTTTTGCCGGAACGGAGTCGGATGGAGTGTTTCAATCGACCGATGAGGGAGGGACTTGGAATTCTCTCACAACCGGACTCTTGAATTCATCCACTCTCTCTCTCGCGGCAGATCCCATCGGATTCCTGTTTGCCGGGAGCGGTGGCAGCGGCGTGTTCAAGAGCGTGCAGTCAACGCTGGCAGTCGTGACACAGCCGGCGACATCCGTTGACGCCATTTCTGCTACTCTCAACGGCATAGTGAATCCAAGCGGAATGTCGACGACAGCATATTTCGAATCGGGAACCAGTAGTACGCTCTCAACGGTCACGACCACAAAGCCGAAGTCGATTGGATCCGGAGTGGTTGCCATCTCGGTATCAGACAGTCTGCGGGGACTCAGTCCCAGCACGACCTATTATTTTCGGATTGTGAGCGAGAACAGTGCCGGAACGAAAAAAGGTCAGATCCTCAGTTTTGCTACGAGCTCAAAACCGCCGACGGTGACGACAAACGGGGTGAGCTCAGTGACAGTGAATTCTGCAACGCTCAACGGCACTGTAAATCCCAATGGAGCAACGACCACAGCCTACTTCAAATGGGGAACCACCGCCAACCTGGCGACTTCGGACTCGACGTCGGTTCAGAACAAGGGCTCCGGGCTCAATGATCAAGCGGTCACTGCATCGATCTCAGGGTTGACTTCGAACACTCCGTACTACTTTCAAATTGTCGCACAGAATAGTGCCGGTTCTCAAAAAGGTTCTATCGAGAGTTTCACGACGCATGTGGCAGCGCCGGGCGCAGTTGCACTTTCGTCTCCTCAGTCCGGTGCCATGAATCAACTTCTCACACCCACCTTGAGCTGGTCGGCCGTCGCAACAGCGACGATCTATCATCTACAGGTCTCGGCAAACTCTTCGTTCACGCCCCCCCTTGTCGTTGACGATTCAACACTGACATTGACATCGAGACAAATCGGTCCGCTCTTGTTCAATACGATCTATTATTGGAGGGTCAGTGCATCGAACAGCGGAGGAACAGGCCAATTCTCGAACTTTGCAAGTCTTATGACTCTTCCTTCTGCTCCTGCGAACATTGCGGCGCGCACGACGCTTAACTTTCCAGCCAGAACAAAGCGAGCTGACTACGGGGCTGCGGACTATCGAATTGTCGGTCTGCCGGGTGCAAGCAACCTGAGCATTGGTTCCATCGTTACTGGAAATCACTCTGAAGACTGGGAAGTGTACTGGGACAATGGCACCGCGAACGACTATCTGCAGCAGTACGACGGGGGAGCAGCGTTTCAATTCTCGGTCGGCAGGGCCTTCTGGGTCCTGTCGAAGAGTGCCATCAACATCGATCGCTCGGTGGCCGCGGCCCCGCTGAGTTCAGCCTATGAAGCGGACGTGCCACTCCACCCCGGCTGGAACCTCATCACCAATCCGTTCGGTTCATCTATTCCGTGGTCGAGAATCCAGGCGGCGAATGGCAACCTGACCACTCCGATTTATTCCTTCTTTGGTTCGTTTGCCCCTTCAACGAGTTTCGATCCGTGCGTGGGTTACTATTTCTTTAATGGCTCACCTGCCACAACACTCTCTTCAATAAAGGTGCCTTATCAGGCAATCTACGCCGATCTCGTTGATGTTCCGGTGGGAATGCGAGCAGGATGGGTGGCGAGTGTCCAGCTTTCAGCGAGTGGGGTGGTCGACTGCAGCACTCGGTTCGGAATGTCTGATGCGGCGGAAAGAGGGCTTGACCAATTCGATGTTCATAAACCGCGAGCGATTGGCTCTCTCCCCAGCATTGCGTTTGAAAGACCTCAATGGGATCCTGAGTTCACGTCCTTTGCGGCGGACATACGATCGCCAATCGGTGATCTTGAGAAATGGGAGATTGATGTGAGATCGGAGCGAGGGAGTGAGACATCGCTTACCTTCCGAGGCATCAAGAGTATTCCATCGCAATTTGAGGTGTATCTGGTCGACAAGGAAAGGACGCACTCGGCTGATCTTCGAAAAGATTCAGTCTACATCTTTACTGCCACAGGGGATCATGCCGAATTGTGTATTCTCGTAGGGAGAAAAGATCTCGTCATCAAGCAAGCAGCCGAGGTGATCCCGACTGAACTGAGCCTAAGCCAGAATTATCCGAACCCGTTCAATCCTGTTACCAGCGTTGTGGTCTCGCTTCCCACTGTTTCCGTGATTCGGCTTGCGGTATTCAACATCTTGGGTCAGTCTGTGCGCGTCCTCTTTGCGGGCAGCCTGGAACCGGGACAGCATCGGTTCAGTTGGGATGCAAAAGATGAACGTGCTCTTTCGGTCCCAAGTGGCGTCTATTACTGTCGTCTTGATGTCTCAAATGCTCGATCCCTCACGTCCAAGATGATTCTCATCAAATGAGGAGAAGCACGTTGCAGACGATCATGAAAAGATTTCGATCACTGTGCCATTTGCTTGTGGCGACACTTCTCCTGGAAACGAGCTTCATTTCCGCGGCACGTGCAGGGGAAGATGTGTCCGTGAAAAATGTTCGCTTTGAAATGTCGGGCCAGGTGATCAATGTGTTCTATGATCTCCAGGGGCCCGAGGGAGAAAACTACAATGTCAGACTTCTTCTCAAGAGGAAGCAAAACCCTTCCTTCCAATATGCGCCGCGCTCATTGACTGGTGATTTCGGGCAGGGGCGGTTTGCGGGGATCAAGCGCCAGATTACTTGGGATATACTAAAGGAGTTTCAGGAGGGACTGGAAGGAACGGACTATTATTTCGTGGTCGAAGCGGAGATGATTTCGTCGGGAACCAGCATCCTCTGGTATATTGGAGGAGGCGCAGCGATCATTGCTGGGGCGGCGGTTCTCTTGTTGGGAAAACAAGCGCAAACTGGGACTGCGGCTACTGATGTGTTCCCAAAACCGATTGGAAGGCCGGCTGGAAATTGAAAGCAAGGGAATTGTGCATTGGAGCTCCCATGAAAACTGCTACGTTCTTTTCTTGCATCGTTTTGCTGGCGTCTCTTGCCTTTGAGACATCTCTGGCGCAAACCTCTAAGGCTGAGAGCAACACGGGATCGTTGTCTCTTGGAGCCAGGAAGGTGCTCGACACAACTGGTCCGACGATTGAACTTCTGGAGCCCCACGGCATGACGCAACGGGGTCTGGAAACTACGGCGCAGGTTCTGGCAGCCACGACGAGTACTTCCTCGCTCGTGGTCAGGGGAATCGCTAGGGACTCGAGCGGTGTTGCTATGGTGCTTGTGAATGAACGAGAAGCGGAGCTCAAGCTTACTCCGTCTGGTGCTGAATTCAGCTATTCTGTACTCCTGGTTATCGGGGAGAACGAGATTGAGATTCGAGCGATTGACAGGTTTAAGAACAAGACTGAGCTCAGGCTGGTCGTTGTCCGGGAGGAATCGATCATCACTGGAAAGTTCTTTGCTCTCATCATTGCAGTCCAGAATTACAAGGACCAGACGATCAATTCATTGGATTATCCTCTGCAAGATGGTGAAAACGTCGCAAATGCTTTGACGGAAAACTACACATTTGACAAACGTGACATCACCATGCTCAAGGACCCGGACCGGAAGGAAATCATAAAAGTCTTCACTGATCTGAGAACGAAGTTGACGTCGAATGACAATCTGGTAATCTTCTACGCGGGTCACGGCATTTGGGATGAAGGACTTCGACAGGGATATTGGCTGCCAAGCAACGCAAACGCCACCGAACCGTCAGAATGGCTGCCAAACAGTACGGTGCGAGACTACATTCGCGGAATCAAATCGAAGCATACGCTCCTTCTTGCCGATGCCTGTTTTAGCGGTGGCATCTTTAAGACAAGAGATGCGCTCCCGCGCCCGGATATGGCGGTTCAGAAGACTTACGAATTGCCGAGCAAGACCGCCATCACGAGCGGCGCGATGAAAAGTGTCCCAGACAAAAGCGTCTTCATTGAGTATCTCGTCAAAAAGTTGAGGGAGAACAAAGAAAAATACCTCTATGCTCAGAGACTCTATCTGCAGTTGAAAGACCCGGTCATCAACAATAGCCCCAACAGCCAAACCCCTCTTCACGGAGTGATCAATGAAGCTGGTGACGAAGGGGGAGATTTTATTTTCGTGAAGAGGTGAGGGGAATTGGATCAGCGCTTCATTCAGTGAGTGCGGGTGTACCACAACAGGGGGGTGATTGCGCCAAGGAAATAGCTCTTGTGCAGAGTATACGCCAGACCCCCGCTGCAAAAAGCAACGAGCCCAGCCGCAAGGCTGGGCGCAGTTGTTTCTATGGGATGAATTGACATTCGAAGTGTGACAATGTAACTTTAGGAAAGCAGGAGGCTTTCCATGGCACGTCGCATCGAGTTTCTGTTCCTGATCTTGCTCACTGTTTCCGTATCGGCCTTTCCGCAAGGACCACTGGCCAGTGAGCGTCCGGTGGTTGTGCAGGGGGCGATGAAATCGGAAACTGAAAAGTTGGTGAGTTGCCTCGACAACGTCAGCATTGAAAAGGTTGGTGGCTGGACGTTCTGGCGTGGTACGATTGATGGCTATCCTGTGATTGTCTCGAGAACCCTCAAAGGCGTGGCAAATGCCGCAGCTGCGACCGCGTTAGTTATCCAGCGATACAATCCTATCGCGATTATCAACCAGGGTACCGCCGGCGGGTATGAGCCAAGTCTGCATCTTTATGACATTGTCCTCGGGACAAGCTCGGTGAGCCTGGGGGCTTTCAAAACTCCATACCGATCGGCGGGAGCGGGAAGCAATGCGCTCGATTGGGTGCCACTCAACTTGCTGTTAGAAGGAAGCGCTGGAAATGATTCCGCGGCACGCAAGGTTTCCCGATTTCCCGGAGATAGTGCGCTCTTGGCATCTGCTCGAAGTGTGGCCGGGCTGTACACACGCGGGCATGTGGTAGACGGCGTCATCGGATCGAGCGACATGTGGAACGACGAAATCGATCGCATCGCACAGTTCCACATCAAGTACGGGGTCTCGGTGGAAGAAATGGAAACCGCGTCTGCGGCACAGATCGCTAATCTCTTCCACGTCGCCTTCCTCGGTATCCGAGTGGTTTCCGACAACACGACCAACGGCGACGCCTATGATCCTAAGACCGGTGAAGCATGTCAGGATTACGTCTACGAAGTTGTGAAAGCTTGCGTTGTCACAGTTCTGCACTAGTGTCGCGTCGCGGATTGAATTTTCAGACATCCTTCCTTATGTTAGTCAAGTTGACCGCCTTTCGGGAGGGGTTGAAACTCCTAGAAATACTGATTGATATTTATGGCCATCGTCCTGAACTTTTTACCCGCTGTAGTCCGAAAGACGAAGGCGGGCAGGTCAGGGAATTCGAAAACCACTAACCCTCCAAAGGGCTTTAGCCATTTTTCAACAAGCGGTCAACTTGAGTCATGTTAGTCACAGCGCCTGATGTTCTTCAGGCATTTATGAAATGGTGCGGTCTGGATTGTTGTATCTTTCGAACGCGATTGACGTCGAGATCGTTGTGAGCTGACTACGAACGACATAATGGTGCATAGTGCTTGAATGGTTTTTTGGACCGGAGGTAAGGGAAAAGAGGGGCGTTCTTCGACAGAATGTCGTAGCAAATATCATCGACGGGGGAATGTATGCATTCGGGATCAGTTTTGTAGCGATCCAGACAGTGATCCCTGTGATGGTCAAGCACATCAGCGGCAGTGATTTTGCTGTTGGTCTGGTTCCGGTGCTTTGGGCGGCCGGCTTCAATTTCCCACAGATTTTCATCGCTAATCACGCACAGCGTTTTCCCTACAAGATGCGGCTGTTCCTCCGGGTGGCTCTTGTTCAACGAGTGCCCTGGCTGATGCTCGCGCTCCTGTCGTTCTTCATGCTTGGCCGGCTGAGTCCGACTACCGGCACACTTCTTTTCTTCTTTCTGTTCACACTTGCAGCTATCACAGGCAGTCTCTGTTTTCCAATCTGGTTCGACATGATCGCCAAGCTTACACCAGTCGATCTTCGAGGGCGGCTCTTTGCTGCACGGAATCTGCTGGGTGGGATTCTTGGTGTTTTTGCCGGTATGGTTGTGGGGTGGGCGCTCGTGGAGATCGAGTATCCGTTGAGCTATGGGGTCTTGTTCACGCTCGCCGTTCTCTTCATGGTGGTGTCATACTGGGCATTGACAAGATTGAGCGAAGAGGTCGCGTCGCCAGTTGCCGAGGAAGTTCACATTCTTGAATACTATCGAAACCTCCCCCGGATTCTCAAGGGTCAAAAGAACTTTCGCAATTTCCTGATTTCGGACGCGTTGCTGCTCGCGGCAACCATGGCAAGTGCATTCTATGCCGTTCATGCTATTCAGAAGTTTGCTTTGAGCGATTCCTCGGCCGGCCTCTTCACAGTGATGATCATGTTCAGTACCATCGTCGGAAATATGTTCTTTGGGTACATCGCCGATCGGTATGGCCATAAGGTGAATCTGGTGCTTGCTGCTGCATCGACGGCGCTGTCGTGCTTCGCAGCACTTTTGGCACCTGACCAGGGGTTGTATCTCATTGTCTTTGTCGGGTTGGCGTTTCAAATTGGATTGAGTGGGATCTCGAGACTCTCAATCGTTGCCGAGTTGTGTTCCGAGGAGGAACGTCCGACGTACGTTGCGCTCACAAACCTTGTGACGTCCCCGTTCATTCTCTTCGGTCTCGTTGCCGCTGGTATAGCGGGTCAGTTCGGATATGACGCCGTGTTTCTCATCGCAGGTCTTCTGGCAGTTGCCTCGGCGCTGTGGATGGCAATCAGAGTAGAGGAGCCGCGGAAGATTGTGCGAAGGCCGATCGTTCAATCTGCACAATACGAGTAGACAGAACCACCCATGCTTCCGGTCGAGGCCTTCGTCATCGCCCCGATGTTCCGTCTTTGGCCGGGTTCTTTCATGGCACTGTGAATATTCTCACACATACATAGGGCACGTCCAATGAGGCAATTCGCCCCCGTCATCCTTTTCTCATCTCTCTTGCTGTGCCTGCTCAGTCTCGCGACGGCTCAGTCAAAAGTGGAACAGTGGGATCGTTTTGAGGTGACCCTGAAACACGCCTATTCGGGGAATTGTTTCAAGGACGTTCATCTGTCCACCACTTTTTCAGGAAAGGACACCTCCTTTGTTGTGGCTGGATTCTATGATGGGAAGAACATCTTCAGGATCCGTTTCATGCCGCAGCAGATTGGAACATGGACGTATACGACGTCGAGCAATATTCCTGAATTGGACAAGAAGCAGGGAACATTCGAATGCATAAAGGCGACGGGCAAGAACCATGGTATGGTCAACGTCAGCAATACATACAATTTCAAGTACGGTGACGGCAAACAGTACTACCCGTTCGGGACCACAGCGTATGCCTGGATACACATGAAGGAAGGTGTCCAGGAATTGACACTGAATACCTTGAAGAACTCAGGTTTCAACAAAGTGCGCATGTGTGTGCTTCCCAAGAACTACGCTCTCGTAAAACAAGAACCCGACATCTATCCTTTTCCGACTAAAGAGGTAAGACAGGAGCCCCGCGGAAAGGAGACTAAAATGTGGGACTTCGATCAATTCAATCCGGATTTCTTTCAACATCTCGAAAAAAGGATTGACGACTTGTCGAAGTTGGGCATCGAAGCTGATGTGATCATTTTCCACCCTTATGACAAGGGACGTTGGGGGTTTGACTCCATGCCTATGGAAGTGAACATCAGATATGTCAAGTATCTGACAGCTCGGTTGTCTTCATTTCGCAACGTTTGGTGGTCCATAGCCAATGAGTGGGATCTTGTCAAAACCAAAACCCACGATGATTGGGATTTACTGTCAAAGGCGGTTGTAGAATCAGATCCATACCGGCATTTGTGCTCCATCCACGGCAGTACGGCAAAATACTATGAGTACTGGAAACCGGAATTTACGCACATAAGCATCCAGGATGAGGCACCACTTGAGAATTTTGGAGGTGCCGCCATATTGCGGAACGCATATTTCAAACCGATCATCTATGACGAAGTAGGTTATGAGGGCAATCTTCCACAACGCTGGGGTCGGTATAGCGGTGAACAAATGCTGTACTTGGTATGGATGGGTGTGATTGCCGGAACGTACGTTACTCACGGTGAGACCTACATGTTCAAGGATGAACGAGACACCATCTTCTGGGCCGACGGTGTTGCATTGAGAGGCACGAGCTGGCAACGCATCGCATTCTTGAGGAGAATCGTAGAGGAATGTCCCAACCCTCTCCAACTGGCAGACATCAGTCGTGATCACCGGACTTCTACAGCAGGTAAGGGCTACTATCTTGTCTATTTCGGCAAAGAAGTGATCGACTCGTGGCCCTTCAGCCTTCCGGGCAAGAACGCTGGGTATGAAAGACCGAAACCAGGAACTCGCTTCAACGTTGAGATCATCGATACATGGAATATGACGATTCAAACGTATCCACTGACTTTTGAAACTGCACCGGAGAACGATTATCGTGTCTTCGACAAGGATTTCAGGAGAGTCATGCTTCCCCTGAGACCCTATGTTGCCTTGCGAATAACCGAAGCGATCAATTGAGCAGACTAGATGCCGCAGACAAGACATCCTGTCTCTCTTCACGCAACAAGCCTTCAAAGGACTCTAAAGCTATGAACACTCTTGCCGGACGTCGACGAAGTATTGGCCTCGTCGGCGGTGCCCTCTGGATGATAGCGATCAGTATCGTTTTCATCACATGGTCGCTTCTGGCAATTGCGACACCGATCGCGAGACAGGTTCTTCTCGGCTCGTTCGTCCTTTTGGGTGTCCTCGTTGCTGCTGGTGTCGTGGTGCTTCGCGGGGCTTTGGCTTTGCCGGCAAGCACTACGCCACGATCTCCGGAAGAACAACTGATTGGGCGTCGGTTCGCATGGGTCTTCGGTGCTGAGATGATAGCGTTCGCAGTGGTCAACTCAACCATTGCAGCCAGCGGAGACTACGCATTGATACCCTCGCTCAACCTCATAGTGGTGGGAATACACTTCTTTCCGTTGGCACGGATATTTCGTGTGCCACGTTACAATGTCATGGGATTGCTCTTCTGCGCAATTCCAATCGTTACGCTACTCGCGATTTCAAAACAGTGGATGGTCGGGCAAGCGCTCGCCTGGTATGTTGTCCCGAGCCTGGGATGCGGGTTTGTGGCTTCATTGACTGCCGCAGCGGGCTTGCGCGAAGCATGGAAATGCGTCTCTGAATCAAGATCATCCGCCGTCTAGCAACGGTCAGGTAGCTTGCACAACTGGTGTTTGAACTGAGAAGGATCTCATTCTGACATGACTGCAATTCCCTTTGACGTCAATGATGAGAAGCTACGAGAAACATTCCTCGATCAACATTTCGTTGCTTGTATCGCTCGCCTCACTGAGAACTCTCCGCCTCTGTGGGGCAAGATGACCGCACAACACATGATCGAGCACCTTCTCTGGGCTTTTGATTGCTCTACAGGGACCCTCGATCTTCCTTGTTCTACTCCTGAGAACCTGCTCGAGCGGGCGAAGAGATTCCTCTATGACAATCGACAAACACCTCATTCTTTCAGGAATCCCTTGCTCAGGGAGAACCCGCTCCCGCTTCGCTTCACGAGCTTCGCTGACGCGAAAGCTGCTTTGCAAAACGAAGTGACTCGCTTTAAGGATCATTTCCGTCAGCAACCGAATGCGACTCATGTTCACCCCATTTTTGGCCCGCTCGGAGCGGAAGAATGGCAACGGTCTCACTTCAAGCACTGCTATCATCACTTGCAGCAATTCAAACTCATCGATGAACCCGGAACTGTTTCGCCATGAGCAACTGATCAATCAACAATGTCACCATTAACCTCACTCTCTTCTTCCCGAGAACCGTCATGCCTCTTGTCTATTTGCTGGAAGGAATAGTCGTTGGCTTTGTGGGGGCTATGCCGATAGGGCCGATCGGAATCCTCTGTATCCGACGTGCGCTGACATTTGGCAGGAAACAAGGGATTGTCACCGGGCTCGGTGGTGCCGCGGCGGATATTGTCTATGTTACGATCGCGCTCTTTGGCGTCAAGCTTGTCGCTGATTTCGTTGCGCTCGAACAGCATTCGATACGATTTTGTGGCGGGATAGCCGTTCTGGCGATCGGCATCTTCGTCATGCGCTCTCATCCGACTTCTCGCGTGACTGCAAACAACATGTTCGAACATACTCGCCTTTTCGTTTCGACACTTCTTCTCGCTCTCAGTAATCCCGTCCCCCTCCTCGGATTCGCCGCAATGCTCTCCGCCATCGGTATCAAGCATATCGCAGGGGAAACTATCACGCGCATCCTTTTTGTCGCGGGCGTTTTTCTTGGTTCTCTCATTTGGTTCTCCTTGCTCGCGAATGTGGCAAACGCAATGAGACGTACCATGACAGACCAGAAATTATCGATCATCAACAAGGTCGCCGGCTTGGTCCTCATCGTCCTGGGTCTTGTTGCAGCAGGCAGCGGCCTCAGCGGGCTCTAGCATTGCCCGCGAACAATCCAGGACCTGCAATGTTCGGTACGTTCCGATCGTTGATTTTGACCGAATACTCTCTTACCATCGCACCTAGTGCCGCTTCCAAAAAGTAATATTGTGTTTTGTTTTCGAGATTTCAAATGGAAGCGAGCACTAGTGCCTTACTGAATACAAGATCTCTTATTAGAGGTGGCACTAGTACTATTGAACCGACTCACAATTCTCGCTGACCCGCGAACAACATCGTAATCTTACAGCCCCCGAGGCGCACGTATGACTGATCAAAGCCACTCCTCTCAAGGAACGCAGTTCCTTTTCGTGATAGCAGCACTTGTCATCATCATCTGGGGCTTCACTCTGGCCCAGTCCGTTATCGTGCTCTTCCTGGTCGCCGTATTCCTTGCTGTCCTCGGTACACCCCCTGTGTTGTGGTTGCAGCGGAAACGCGTTCCTTCCGTTCTCGCCGCCTTGACAGTGATCGCTGCAATGGTGGCTATTCTCTTGAGTGCGGGAGTTCTCGTCGGCGCATCTCTCGGCGATTTTACCAGCAACGTTCCGGCCTATCAGGTGCGGCTGCAGGAACAGGTCCAATCGCTCAAGGTGTTTCTCGCGAGCAAGGGGATAGAAAACGTGGATAAGATCCTCACGGACTATGTCAATCCGGCTGCACTCATGCGTCTTACGGCGAGCCTTCTCTCGGGTCTGGGCTCCACGCTTTCCAATATTTTCCTCATCCTCCTTATCGTGACATTCATTCTCCTGGAAGCGCCGAGCTTCCCCAAAAAACTCAGGGCTGCATTCGGGGGCAGACTGCTGGGGGCTCATTCATTCATGAAATTCACTGACGACATCTATCGCTATGTTGTTGTGAAGACGGGTGTCAGCGCGAGCACGGGAATCTTGACGGGTGTTTGGCTGGTAATTCTCGGAGTCGATTATCCTGTACTCTGGGGATTTCTGTCATTCTTGCTCAACTATGTTCCGAACCTGGGTGTCGTGATCGCAGCTGTTCCACCAGTTCTGCTGGCGCTCGTTCAATATGGATTGGGCCGTGCGTTGCTCGTGGCCGCCGGCTATCTCGCAGTGAATATTGTTGTCGGCACAATCCTGGAGCCGAGGATTGTAGGCCGTGGGGTCGGTCTGTCGACGCTGGTTGTCTTTCTTTCATTGATTCTCTGGGGGAGTATTTTCGGTCTGGTTGGAATGGTACTGTGCGTCCCTATTACAATGACGCTCAAGTTTGCACTTGAGACTCATGAGCAAACACGCTGGCTTGCTGTGCTGCTGGGAAGGGAGCCGTCCAACGGCGGACAGGCCGGCGGGTAGGCGGTTTGCCCAGAAACCATCTCAAAAATACGTATCGGTGGTTCTGATACCAGATCTTCCTTGCGTTTCTCTGCGTTCTCTGCGGTTAAATTCAAACCGCAAAGGCCGCAGAGGGGCGCAAAGAGGCTTTTGAGATAAGTTCTAAACTGCTTGCGTTGGGCTGATGTGCGGAGGTGGGATTGGTCAAAACATATGTTAGAAAATAGAACAGGAAGACAATGATGAAATTGTTGTGGCCTTTGTTATTTTGTTTCGCATTCGAAGCCCTGGCACAAGAGGCGACTCTGCCTTTTTCTTTCAAGGTGTCGGAGCGGACCGAGAACCTCCCGGTGTATGTGTCTCCGCCTCTTCCCAATCTCTATAACGCTAATGCCAATTTGAAAGTTGGATGGGGGATTGATTCTCCAACTGGACATGTGATCATCGATCACGAAGCTTGGGTCATGTTCAATAGCGGCAATCAGTATGGAACACATGTTAAGGTCGCACGCTTTAAAGGCACTGATTTTGAACATACCACTCGTGAATCTGACGGATCCATCGATGTTGAAAAAGATGGGTCTACCCATTTTTGCGGAGGGATGTGGTACGACAACAGCACGGGGATTCTCTATGCTCCCATTCATTGTGAATACAAACACGACATCAACCCTCCCGCCGGATGGTGCCGGAAAAAGGTAAGATTGGCAACGAGCACGGATAAAGGACTTACATGGCATATGGAGGGGGATATTCTAACGGACTATTTCTCCAAAGATGATGACTGGCTAAAATATTCCGGATCTTATTTCGAAGCGGGACCGGGTGATTTTGATTTCTTTGCAGATTCCCTGGGGGGATATTTCTACATATTTTCGTGCGACTCTTATGCTCCCAAGAATGGCACAATGAATAACTATCTTTGGTTCAATGAAGTGGCGCGCTGCGCTTTCAGCGACAAGATGGCGCCGGGCACGTGGCAAAAATTCTGCAATGGCGCATGGACTGAGCCGGGACTCGGCGGTCACTCGTCCAAAGTGTCTATGAATTCCTATGGCATCTATGGCCGCGTCATGTACAGCACTTTTCTCAAGAAATATTTGCGGATTGGTGTCTGCCTGGGAGTTGTGGACAAAAGGTTCACCGATTTGGGATTCAGAGATGGTTCAATCTTTATGTCGACATGCGATGATCTCGCCAAACAGGAATGGTCCCCCCAACTCAAGCTTTTCGACGTGCCTGACAATGACAAATTCGGCATTACATTAACAGATGGCAATTCGAGAGATCCCTTTGTCTGTGGAAATGCTCTTCGCATCTACAATTACTGGCTGTACAATATTCCTTCAAGGGCCATCGATGTTACGTTTGCGGCGGGAAACACACCGACTGCAGGATTTCCGCGATATGGATCGTATGCTTATGAACCGCTCCCGGAATCCGGCGACCCCATCGTAAGCCGTAAAACCAAGATCGTTGGTTGCACTCATCCTGATATCATGTATGCCGGCAGGGCATGGATTGTGAAGAATGCTCCGACGTATTACCGGATGCAAATAAAAGAATGCGATGTTCCCGGTAGCAGCGTGCAATTCTCTTTCAAAGGAGCCGATATCTATTGGCGGGCTGTTGCAGACAGTGACGCTGGCAAAGCCGATGTTTACATCGACGGTAAACTGGAAGAGACCGTTGACTGTTACTACAGGGAATCTCTTCCATTTCAATTTGCTTTCATCAAGACCGGACTGGATCCGGAACAAACTCATACCGTCAGGATTGTCATCAGGGCTGACAAGAACCCCCGGTCACGAGGAACAATGATCCGGCATATGGCTTTTGAGTATGCCGCTGAAAGCTATAATGCATCAGCAGGTTTTACCAGCGTCATGGGAAAAAACAACTGGCTATATCAGCAATGGGGTGACAACAAGTACGGCAATTTGGATTTTCTCTATACCCATAAGGAGGACATAAGAACAGGAAAAGAAAATTCTTTCTATCCCAATTGCTGGGGGAGAAAGGAAATCTGCCTCGTTGGCAACAATTATCAAATTCCCGGGAGGATGGATGCCGTCAGAACTTTCATGGTGCCACATGCCGGTAAGATTCGTATTGAAGGCAACATTGAAATCGCAAAAGATGCAAACGCCGCTTATGCAGTAAAAATCGTGAAAAATGACAAAGATACGTTGCTGGCGACGGTCGTGAAGTTCGCAAAACCGATTTCGCATGATTTCATCGTTCCGGTGCAAAAGGATGACGCCATTGTTTTTATCGTAAAAAGGAATGATGGGAAGAACGACGAGAAAGTGATTTGGGAACCCACTATAACTTTTTTACATTGACTGTCGAGCTTGAACTCTTCATGATGTTGAACGCGGTCGCAGTGATTTCTTCCTCAATGCTTTCTCAAGGGGGTCGGTGAATGAGTATCCCTGGTCTCACGATCATCGGTGAATCGATTAATGACTCTGTCCCATCCACTCACACATTGTTTGAAGAAAACAACATTGATGGCATCGTTGATTTGGCGAGAGTGCAGGCTGAAAAGGGGGCGGCTTGCATTGATGTAAATGTCGGGTCCCGTTCTCCGGGCTTCATGGCAGAGGTTGTTAAGAAAATCCAAGAGCGCATCTCGCTCCCACTTTCCATAGATACCCCCGATTTGGAAATTGCAGCTGCAGGACTCGAAGCATACGATGCCGAACGTGCCGGAAATCAAAAGCCGATTCTGAATTCAATTTCTGAATCACGCCTGGAATTGTTTGACCTTTATGCAACTCAGCCGTTCATCCCCATTCTACTCGTCACCGAAGGGTTGGACAACTCCGGTGAAATGATCATGAATACGACAGCCGGACAAATCCACGCTACGGCGAAATCGATGGTTGGCATTGCCCGAAAACGGATAGAACGCATAACGAACGACAAAATCACTCTTGATCCCGGCATCATGCCGATCGGGAGTGATTCAAAGGGAGATTTCAAGCGGCTCATGGAGGCAATGGCGTTGATTCATCAGGATAACGATCTCGCCGGTGTAAACATGTCAGTTGGATTGAGCAACTTTACAGCTATGTTGCCTTCAAAGCGGGGAGACGGTTCGCCGGTGAAAAGCCCACTCGAGAGTGCATTTCTGACCATGGCAATGCCGCTGGGATTGAATACCATCATCGGTTCTGTGAACCGCAAATACTCGCTTCTGACAGATGATGACGCGGCTATGCAATGTCTGAGAGATGCGTTGAAACTGGAGGGGGTAGACATAATAACGAGAGTGATGATGTACTTTTCATAAGACGTCTTACTTACCACCGATGGCACACGGATGATCACCGATAAGAACGAAAAGATAGATCTTTTGTACGAAGAGATAACATATAAGGTCATCGGTGCCGCGATTGAGGTCCATAAAGTCTTAGGTCCAGGGTATTTAGAGTGAGTATATGAGGATGCATTCTGTTATGAATTGGAAAAGGTGAGCGTTTGTTTTGAACGACAAGTGGAATTGGATGTGAAGTATAAGGATGCAATTTTCAAGAGGAGGTTTAAGGCGGATTTGATTGTAGAAGAGAAAGTTCTTGTTGAAAACAAAGCGATAGCAGCACTCACCGCCAGCGACGAAGCACAACTGTTCAATTACTTGAAGACCACTGGATTGCGAGTAGGTTTGCTTTTTAACTTCGGGAATTCCAAGCTGGAAAAGACTAGGCGTATTTTGTAATTCAACATCCGTGTGACTCGGTGTGCCATCAGTGGTAAACTCAATGAGCAACTACCACACGTCATCAATAATGTGAAGACAAGGAACTATCTTTGTTAAAAGATTTCGTCAGTTTCAACATGCCCCCCATCACGGCAAAGGAACGAAGATTCTCACGTCTTCTCCTCTTTTTTGAAGACATCGTAAAAGTCCCCTTGTTTCGCTGTCAACATTGTGGCGAATGTATTTTGTCCTCAACAGCGTTTATCTGCAGCCAGAATTGTCCCAAACGGCTGCGCAATGGTCCGTGTGGGGGAACCGGCGAGGATGGGTCGTGTGAAGTGTATCCCGAACGGAAGTGCGTATGGTACAAAATATACTATCGATCAAAACTGTTGAATCGAATGAGCTTGCTGTACAAAATCAACAAGATCCACAATTACAATCTGGAACGCACATCATCGTGGCTCAATGTATTCAGAAAGCGTATCGATCCGCCAATGTGGTTTGTCCGCAATGACAAGCAAAAAGTGAAGGACCTGATTTCTGATGACGTTCAAAGAAAAGATTGAATCGAATCAGTTTATCGTTTGCGGGGAAGTCGGCCCGCCGCAAAGCTGCGATGGCGATGTCATCCGCAGCAAATCAAAATATTTCAAAGGCTACGTTGATGCTGTCAATATCACCGACAACCAGACGGCGACCGTTCGACTTTCGAGCATTGCCTCAGCAAAGATATTGCTGGACGAAGGTGTTGAACCAATCATGCAGATGACTTGCCGGGACCGCAACAGATTGGCGATTCAAAGCGATCTCCTGGGCGCCGCCGCGTTAGGCATCCGGAATGTGCTCTGCCTGACGGGCGATCATCAGACAATTGGTGACCAACCCGAAGCCAAAGGGGTGTTTGATCTTGATTCCATCCAGCTCATAGCCACGGTCTCTGAAATGAACAGGGGATTCCTGCTTTCTGGTTATGAAATGAAAACAGCCACTGCGTTTCTCATTGGCGCAGCGGCGAATCCATTCGCTGAGCCGTTTGAAATGCGACTCATTCGTCTGCATAAAAAAATTGAAGCCGGGGCGCATTTCATCCAAACGCAGCCTGTTTTTGATCTGGAGATTTTCACCCGATGGATGGAGAGAGTAGTCGAAATGGGTCTTCATGAAAAAACGGCGATTCTCGCCGGCGTCTTGCCGGTAAAATCGCCAAAGACGTTACTGTGGATGAAGAAAGAAGTGCCCGGCGTTAAGATACGTGATGAATATATTCACAGAATGAGAGATGCGAGCGATCCGGAGGAAGAGGGCGTCAAAATGGCTGTTGAGATTATTCAAACGCTAAGAAACATAAAAGGAGTTCGAGGCATCCATTTGATGCCTGCGATGTGGGAGAGTATCACTCCAACGATCATCAAAGAGGCGCGACTGAATACGACAAACTAGGGAGAAGGATCATGCAAGAGATTGTTGAACAAATTGCCATGTACGTTGCTCGAGGCAAAGTTTCGAAAACAGCCTGGTGGCCGCCCGATATGAAAGACCAAGACGGCGCCGACGAATTTGCGGCGGACGCGCTGAAGAAGGGCGTTCCACCGAGCGTGCTCTTGGCGGGCTGTATCCTGGGAATGGAACGAATCGGGAAAGAATTCGGTGAGAACAAAGCGTTTGTAACCAATCTGATCGTATCCGGTGTTGCTATGAATGCTGTTCTGAAACACATAAAACCATACCTGGAATCCGGTGAGGTGAAACGCAAAGGCACATTTGTCATTGGAACCGTTACCGGCGATATGCATGACATCGGTAAAAATCTTGTGTCCATGATTATCAAAGGGGGCGGATTTGAAGTGATCGATCTTGGCGTGGATGTACCAACCAACAAATTCTTGGATGCAATTGCTCAGCACCCGGGTTGTTCTGTTGGCCTTTCCGCATTGTTGACGACGACAAAGCGCAATATGGCAACCAGCGTTGAAGCCATCAGGAAAACCTATCCTGGCACCAAAGTATTGGTCGGAGGTGCTCCCATTACGCAAGAATTCTGTACTCAAATTGGCGCCGATTTCTATTCACCAAATGCAAATGAGGCAGTAGGGTATTTGAACAAGTGGGTGTGAAAATCCGTAGTATCCTCGAAAGAACGAAAGCCCACCGTCGCCCGGTGGGAACCCCGCCGTAAGATCAGAAGAAGAATCCTCGCCTGACCGACGTCTGGCCGAAATCATGCGGGCCCTGACCTTGTCGGGGCAGGCACGCCCGTCCGCCTGTTTGGTGCAAGATGGCCGGGCGGACTCATCAGTGAAGACCCCGTTTTGTCGCTCAGAGTAACATCCACTCTCTACTCAGTTAGGCCATCGTAGTTCTGTAGTCGTAGCCAGCCTAGCGCCTAATGCCATGATCGTCGCCTCATGGTCGAAAAGGGATTAATTCCTTTTTCGTCCTTTCGGAGTATTACACTTCAACGCAATCATAGGTATACTTTCTAACGAGGGACGGAGCTCTTCATCGACACAAAGAGGGCGATTCTCCTTGGAGTGATTTTCCACCAGCAAAGCTGAAACATACTATGGAACCAATAAGCGTCGGAATCTTCCTCGCTACGATGGGAATCAACACTGTCATCAGCTTCATTGCAGGCATGCTGACCGAACGAGCCAGTACGGAGCGAAAGATCGCTGAACTGAAGAGGCAGATTCTTATCTTATCAAACAAGTCTGCCACCATTGGAGATCGACACAAGAAGCTTCTCTGCGCATGCGCTCTCTATGATATCGCTCTTATTAAAGCATCAGAATCCGCGGATGAGGAGGTCCGTAGTCTTATTTTGGAATTCTCCCCGGTTGCAGCTCTGCTCAAAGAAGGAGGCAGTGGTTGGATCGAACGGATGAAAATTCACTTCCAAATGGAATCGGTGAAGAAGAAATACCTGGATGGACTTAAGGGGATGGCGAAATGAGGTCAAAAAGAGAGAGGGAAATAGTGGTTTCAGCAACTTGATGGAATCCATATCACCCAACGCCCACTCACACGGCTCAATATGGATATCCAATGCCAACATTCAACACGAGGTTGTTCTTTCTCCACGACGGATTGCCGAAATCTATCTTCGACATGACCCAACGCTCACCACTAGGCATCGATGGGATGCGCAATGGGAACGCAAGGTCAAACCGAAGAATGAAAAAGGACAGATCAAGCCGCAAGCCGAACCCTGTTCCAACCGCCACTTCATCGAAGAATGTTTTGCCGGAGAACTGACTGCCCGGGCGGCTCGGGTCTTCCTGCAGCAGCCAGATATTTCCGGCATCGACGAACAGCGCGCCTCTGAGAATACTGACGATGGGGAACCGGTACTCGCAATTTGCTTCAAGTTTGATATCCCCGGCCTGGTCAATGAAGGATTTTGCAGCAACACTATCAGGAATTCTGTACGAACCAGGGCCAAGACCGCCTGCAACGAAAGCCCGCACGCTATTACTTCCCCCGATATAAAATTGCTTCACGTAGGGCATCGTCGCGGAGTTGCCATAGGGGACCCCTATTCCCACGATCAACCTGCTGGCAAATGACGCTGTTTGATCACTGGAATTGTAGTACTTCCGCACGTCGATGTCAAACTTGTAGTACTCTGAATATGTCGTCCCAAAGATCTCATAAGGAGTATCGGGCGTCGCTTTGTGCTTGATGAACAGTGATTGCACAAGCTGCAACAGGTTCCCCGACAAGTCTATGCTTCCTTTGAAGTACAGGTGGTTCTTGTGATCCTTCTCAAGTTGGTCATTGTATGTGAAGGAATAATTCTGTCCGATGATAAACTGCTCCTCAAAACTTTTTCTCAAAAATGGATTGGTGCTCAATAAGTCGTCGAATTTCTGCGTTCTATTTGTCAGATGTGCAAACGTAATCGAGAGCGGGCTGAGATTGTGTTCCGTGTTGATGGATTCCTTCCAGTTGTATCCAAATGAACCATCCACCGACAATAGCTGATAGTAGAGCAGTCGTTGGAGCAAGCTCAATCCAAGCACGATGCGTGTCTTTGGCACGAAGAGGCTCGATACGTTTTCGAGTCTGAACGGAGTAACGAACTTCGGCAGGTCTAATTCTGCACGCGTGCCAATCTCAAACGAATTCCCTCCCGACGGTCCCCCGCCAACAGGTATCTCAAGACCAGTTTCAAAACTCAGCGTAAACAGTTCAGCCCCACCGAACAAATTCCTGTTCCGGAAGCTGGATTCAAACACCGGTCCTGCAAGATTGTTCGATTGGGAAACGCCTCGCAATTCAATGCGAACGGTTTTTGTCGGCAACGGCGTCAGATAAATATGAGGTTCCAAACGCGGGATGCCTGCCGAATCAGCCTCGACAAATCGTATGTTCACGAACTTGAACACACCGAGATTCATGAGCCTGTTCAATGTGAGATCGTGGTTGTTTCTGCTGTAGGGGACTCCTTTTCTGAAGAAAACCGAACGGACG
Organism: Ignavibacteriales bacterium; assembly: GCA_026390585.1. Lineage (GTDB taxonomy): Bacteria > Bacteroidota > Ignavibacteria > UBA10030 > UBA10030 > UBA9647. The sequence goes on from JAPLFP010000218.1 coordinate 25,858, forward strand.
ATGACGTCAGGGTCAAACTTCTTATCAAGGTCAAGGTAGTAGCAGCTGCCAATGCTGACAGTATCGCCCGCAGGCGTTGTGACACTGTCACGATTAAGCGAATAACCGGACTCAATGTAGGTGTTTCCTATCGTATAGGTGCGGGTTGCCTCGATGGGTATATCTCTTTTGACTTGAAGGGAAAGATCAACCGTTCTTTTCCCGGCGGTACTATCTGCTTGAAACACTATGAAGTCGGGAGAGAAATAGAAGTAGCCTTTTTCTTTGAGCGCAGCGTCAATGCGTTCCCGCTCCTGTTTGAGTTTCACGAGATCGTATTGGTCTCCCGCAGTGAGAATTGTCTCCCCCATGGTAGAACGAATTGCGTCAATCAGCGTGGTGCTGTCGCTTTTCACAGCAATACCATTGATTCTGTATGGTGAGTGAACTGCAATACCGTACTGAATATCTGCGGTTTTTTCCTGTTCACGTACCGTGTGGTGGACATCCGTTTGGAAGTATCCTTTGCTTTCCAACAGCGCTCGCATTCTTGCGGCAACCCGATCGGGTTCGACAGATTGCAGCAACACCGGGGGTTCGCCCAAACTCTCCTTGAAGAACCCGATGTTGTACAACCATAACTTAAGGCGGAAGAGTCCGAGGATTTTTCCATTCGGCTTCGGCTTGGCAAGGAGGTCCAATTGATTTTCCAGAACGCTTTTGTCCGGGATGCCCTCTTTCTCTTCGACATGCACATAGGCACCGGTATACAGCTTCTCACCTCGAGTGAGATATGCCGTGTTGCTGCAGCCCGAGGCGAAAGCCGCGAGAACCCCGGCGACCGCAGCAAGTACGAGAGAATCGGTCAGGGAGAATCCTCTTCGCATCTATTTCCCTTCTTTATCAGGAATCGGCTTGAGCGTAATGCCGAAAAGTTTTTCGAAATCGATCGTGAACACGACGCCAACACCCGTCTTGGTGATATCCCCGTCAATCGCGCCCGCGTATGAGTTTTGTCTGAAGACCTGCAACTGCCAGCGACCATCCTCGGTGAGTTTGTACAACACTTTGAGATCGCCCGCAAAACTGTTGAGCGAGTTCTGCTGACTTCGCCGTCCCTCAAGGTCCACATTCCCTCCCACCTGAACGGTCACACGTTCGTCGAAGAGTTGTTTCGAGAGAGCCAGTTTCAATTGGGTCCGCCCTACAGCATTACCGGAAGAGTAATCTTGATATGAGTCCAAACCCACATTAAGGTTCGCGCCTGCAAGGTACTGTTCAGACAAACGGTTCAGCTGCGCAGAGAGAATTTGGCTGCCACTTGAACGGGCAAAATCGGAAAGCCCCCCGTTTCCACCGGCAGAGGCAAGCGGGTTTTCCGGGATGAACCTGCCCAGGACCAGAAGCGCAAATACTTGCTTGTTGAGTTCGGATTCTCGGCCATTCAGCTCATTAAGTTTCGCGTAAATAGATCCACTCAACACACCTCGTTGGTCCGGAGGCAGATCGAGTCTGAAATGAATATCCGGCTTCAGGAGTTTTCCCTTCATCATGAGGTAGACCTGGATGGGGAGTTCCTGCCTGTATTTGTTGCGTTCTTCCTGACTTATTCCGGTAAGTTGAGCCTGAATCAAATCCAGCGCCGCGGCTTTCACCGTGTAAATTGCAGTGATATCGACGTCAGCTTCATACGGCGATCCAAACCACGTGAGGCTGCTTCCTTTTTCGATGGCGAAATCTCTCCTGATAACGTCCCCAAACGAAAGTTGGTACGATCCTTTGAGGATTTCATAACGCCCTGTGAGAGTCAGCTTTCCGCTTGGGTCAATGGTGAAGCTCAAAGTCGCTTCGCCCTGGATCACCAGTGAATCGCCCGCAATGGGGTCAATCAATATCCGGAGTTTGGAATCCTTGTTCACCGAGATATTTGATGTGAGGTCGATGGAGGAAAGCCTTGCTTCCGCGGTGTCCCTGCTTGTTCTGAGGTTCTGTCGAGACATGATAGTGTTGAGAGGAGTGTTGACGTCGACGAATCTTACAATGCCATAGAGCTCCTCCACAGCGAGTTGTGATTCCGGCAGGACGAATGCGAGATTGGTCCCCTTGTCCAGCTCTGCCTGCATGGTGACTATTGGTCTTCTCTGATCTCCTTTTACGGAAACATCACTGTTGAGGATCACGGTGCCATAGTAGAGAGCGTCGCGGCTTGCGGGCTTGTTCAAAACAAGAAACTTGTCAGTGTGCGCTCGCAAATCGTAACTGTAGCTGCGGAAGTCTTCGGTAAACAAACGACCGCTCAAAGAAGCTGTGTTGCCGAGAGTATCGACAAGATCAAAGGACCTGATTTCGACTCCTTGAGCGTCAATCTCTATCTTGCCATTGTTGAGATGCAGGTAGGTATCCAGGAATGTCGGGTTGAATGCAGTATTGGTGAAATTCAACTCCCCGCTCATGGAAGGTTTCTTCCTTGTACCTGTCACATGTAATCCGCCTGTCATTGTTCCTGATAGACGCCGCACGTGGCCGAAGGTAAAAGGCTCAATGCTGGCAAGATTCACTTTCGTGAAATCGCACGTAAGGTCCAGCTCGTTCCCGCCCTCCTCACTCCGATATTTCCCCCGCACGGCAATCTGGTTCCCATTGCCGGCAATGTCCATGGCTACTTCGTAGACATTTTCTGTCTGATTATTTGCACGCAGTGCAACATCGCCCACGTGTCTTTGACCGAAGCTGAAGTCTTTGATTGCGAGGTCAGACGTGAATGTCATCTTTGTTTCCAGATTCTGCAATGCGACATTCCCATTGAGGACTCCACCGAGCAGTCCGCTCTCGCGCTCCACGACATGAGAGAGTGTGGCGAGATCAAAATCGTTGAATTCAATCCTTAGTGGAGAGAGCAGGTTCTTCTCGTCAGTGCTCTGGAGAGAGAGGGATTGTCCCGCACCTCGCAACACGACATTATGTGCAACAAGCTTGTTCTTGCCAAAGAGCAGGTAATTGTCAGAAGGAACGTTCCACGGAAGATTTTGGAACACGATTCCATCCTTGTTGAATCGCAGCTTGTATCCATCTGGAACACTATTGAATACTCCGGCAAGCAGCATTTTTGTGGAACCGTCGCTGCGGGTACTCTTGAGCGCAACATCGATGCTATCGTGCCCGGCTTTTCCGGCAAGTTGAAGATTTGTTACTCGGAACGTCGAATCTGCTATTGATCCCACCTTCAATGTTGCCAGCAGCAGATCGGCATCAGATGTGACCTTGACACGAAGGCTATCGATCTTAAAATCATTATAGTCAACACTTGGGATGTCAATACTCACATTCAGGTTCTTTTTGTTGCTATCGTAATTGCCCTCAATGGATCCTGCGGATAGTCGGTGGAGTTCCGGAAAGAATACGCCCGTGAGAGTGGCCGGATCGCGCAAGGTAATGTGAAACGTGAAAGCCTGGGCTTTGAGGTTCCTTCCGCGTTGCTCTCCCTGCAGGGTGAAATAGTGAGCAAAATGTCCTTTCAATAGTTCCGGCAAATCACCAGGAGCTATCGTGCCGTCGAATCGGCCTCCGAAGATCGTGGATTCGATACTGATGTGGGTTTGCCCTTCTTTGTTTGCCGATGCATAAACAAGAGAATCTATAGCATACCGTTTGCGGTTTTTGATGATTAAGACATTACGCACATCGATCCTGCCATTGATGTCGTTTATGTCCCTTCCTGAAAGGTTGGATGTCATGATTCCTGCTACCTGAACCTCATCCGGGGTGAAGTTGAGCCGATGCAGGTCGGCGCCTTTCAGGTCGAGTGTGAATTTGTAAGTCGGATTCTTTTTGCTCGTGTTGACGCTGCCGTTCAATGTAAAGGCGATGTTGGAATCCTGAATCTCGGCCTTCCCGTCGAACATGTTCGGGCTGGCAGTTCCCTGCAGCGAGAATCGCCGGTAGGGATAGCCGTTCACAACCGCCTTGTCCACCTGGACATTCAGCTGCGCTTCGATGTTATCCTTGCTGAGTCCCGTTCCGGCGGCGGATGCCTTCAACGAAACCGGACCGAATGTTTCTGGATCGTTAAGAAGCAAACCGACATTGAAATCCTCTACGATGACATCTGTATTCCAACGACTCCCTCTTGAGCCGGGTCCTTGACCGGAGTTGAATGTCGCATTTCCGCTCACGCTTCCGATGCTGGTCGTTATGACAGATGAAGCGGAGAAATTCTTCGCGGTACCTTTGAAGTTTCCGCTCATTCTCACGGAAGCCGGCAAAACGACATTCTTGGGCAGCACTGAATCCGCAATGAGCGCCTGAATGTCATTCCGACCGGAGGAGAGTAGACGCAGGTTCACATCATAGTACGCCGTTTCCGCCTCTGGTAATCCGCGGATTGAACCGTTGAGATCAACCGTAGTGGAATCGCCCACCGCACCCTGGAACTCTTCCACCTGCAAGTCGCGTACAAGTCCCGAGAGTTGGGAAGTGAATCTTATCGACGCACCCCGAGAGTTCCTTATCGGAAGAGAAGGCTGGAAAAAAAGCAAATCCGCAATGGCGAGACGAGAATCACCGATTGTCGCCTTCACGTTCACAGTACCCGGGAGGTTCTTCAGCGCAGAAAGGGAAGAGTAGCTGAGGAGAGTGTTCTGGCGAATGCGGCTTCCCGCGGTTTCCACAGTGAAGTCCGTGAGCCGCGCATGCAGAGAGTCAAGCGTACATCCGCCCGATAGTTCACGCAACTCGAGGCCGGAGCGCTCCCGAAAGGATGTATGACGGATGTCTGCCGAAATGCGGTTTTCACTGAAGTATATGTTGTCTGCCCGCATTGTCAGGCCATCAAGTCGGAGATGATTTAAATCCACACCTTTGATTTTGGCCGCACCTTCAACATCATACTGGGCGCTGTTGCTGTTGAGAATCAGATGATCGAGGCTGATAATCCACGGCAAAACAGTGGCATCAGACTGTTTTGTCTTGTTCTCCTGCGTTTTCGGCTGTACGGCAACAATGTTCGTATTTTCGAGCAGGAATTTCTTGAGCGCCAGATGGTGCGATGGTAGATCGATCTTCTCTGCAAGGAGAGTCGACGTTCCAAGGTCAACGCTGTAGCGTTCTCCCGTTACGATGTTTTCATAATTGAGGTGAAGGTTTGCCAGCGACATGGCTCCGACCTCGAAGTCCACGTCTGCCGATGGTGATTCATCAGGTGGTGACTCTTTTGTTTGTACGACACTCGCTATCGCATTCGTAAGAGATAATTCGTCAACGTGAAACTGCATCTTATCGAGATCAAACTTGTCGATCGAGGCCTCCAGGGTGCCGAACCGGAGGCGCAGATTCAATCCGCTCACCTCGTCATCGTATGTACCATGAACGCCGTTGAGACTCAATCCGCCCAACCTTATTTCCCAACCTGGCTCTACAGATGGTGCGGGATGAAGATCAGCAGTAGTTGAGTCGGGGCTGAGTGCGTGAAGGATAAAATCGAAATTGAAGCTGCTGTCTGGTAGTGTGCGGGTGATGTGCGCAGTAAGCGAGTCAATCCGGACGTTTCTCAACTTGATGTGGTGCGAGAAAAGTCCAAGCAGGTTCACGTCCGCTGCCAGCGTTTGAATAGACAACAAAGTATCCCGCTGGCGGCTTTCAACGAATATGTTATGCAGAACGACCGAGTTCGTGAAAGCTATGGTGACCGAACCAACCTCGATGCGGGTATGTGTCTTTTCCGATATCGATGACAATACATAGTGCGCGATGTAGCGCTGCACGCCGTGGAACTGTAGCGCCACCACGGCGAGGATGATCAAACCCAATATGCCGGCAAGTATCCATAGAACAGTCTTGATGGCGCGGCGGGCGTAAGTTTTGATCTTATGCTCTATCAAAAAGGAATCGGGTATATGTTCCTCCCACGGTCAGAGTGCGCACACAGGGAATGCTCAAAGAACAACAGACATGAACTACGGGGAACATGTCTTCGTCAGAGTTAGAGCCCGCTCTTTTGAGGGGGGATTCAGGACAAACAAGCGAAGTGGGAGAAGGCATGATGCGCCTCCTGCTTGGCGAGACGAGAACAACTGTTCCGCTTGATTGAATTCTCTGACAACCTCCTGTAGTCTTCCCATCCTTTTGCCAAAGGCGTGACTATGAACAGCGGGGGGCACGAGCCGTACTTGTGCTTTGGATCTGTCTGGCATCGAGCGGTCGATTCTCACTTGGCATGCTTTGCTCTTGCCAAGGAGGCGGCTTTCTCTTTTCCCTTATCAACCCAATCCAAGGCACCCTCTTTGACGGTGTCATATTCTTCAGCCAAGGCATCAACGTATTCGTTGAACTTTTCCTTTGCATCTTCAGCGTAATCTGTGCCCTTCTGGGCTATTCTCTTTCTCATTGCAGAGCCTTTTGCAGGAGCGAATAGCATTCCCAATATGGCACCGGCGGCGGCACCTGCGACAACACCTATCAATATTTTTCGTGAATCCATGGTTTTCACTCCTCTATTGTTGAATATGAATTGTCCAGTGGCAACAAAGCCCTGATCGCAGCGAAAATGAGGATTTGACTAACCTATCAAGTCCCTGATCTTTCAGTGTCCACGCGAGAGCATGAACTGTTCGGAGGAATAATTGCCAAGGCGTTTTTTGACGTCTAGCCTTGTCACCCTTCAAGATCGCCATGCCCACGAGCACGACTAAGCCCGCTACAATCCATCGTGTGTCAGCCGGAAGAACCACCGGTAGACAATACCAGACATTTTCCAACGTACGTTCTATCGTGATGACGTAGAAGACGGCTGGTTTTGCTGCTTGCCTATGGTAGCGCTCGCCGACGCCGAGCAGCCGTATGCGAGGAAAGAGATCGCTAGTGCAAGCAATAAAAATATGCTGGTTCGATTCTTCATAATAGTACTCCAGTTTAGGATGGTTGAAGACCTCTGTATGCCGATGCTTCCATGATTGTATGTATAGGGTACAGAGATGTAGGGCGCGGGACAATCGCCCAAAGTAATGAAAGAGTAGTTAATCCCCCTTTTTGAACGAAATCTGGTCGCCAAGGTAGACATTGTGTCCATTGTCTGCTACTCAATTTCATCAAGCGCAGGCCAACACGATGGATCTTCGGCGATTGGGAGGAGCTAGACCCCGCACCGAAACGATGTCTTCCCGATTGCAGAACATGTGAGCGACTATTCGGGGGGATGGGTGGAGTCGAAGGAGGTGATCTTGAGTTGTGAAACCTCCGCACAGAG
>JAPLFP010000094.1 GCA_026390585.1 Ignavibacteriales bacterium
ATGTCGGGTACGCAGTGCTTGGCCCCGAGAACGAGGAATTCATCCTGCGGCAATCGGGCGTCCCGATGGTGGCCGTTGGCGTCATTCCCCAACCTGGAAGCAACTACATCGAAATATCCGACGAATTCTACAGGCGTTTTGAGCAGATCCAGAAGGAACTGCCCGCTGACTACAAAATGGACATCTCCATCGATAACACCCGCTTTATCAAGCGGTCGGTCAAGGAAGTGCAGGAGACAATTCTGATAGCTGTGAGCCTCGTTATTCTCATCATCTATGTCTTTTTTCGTGACTGGATTATTGCCTTTCGGCCGCTGATCGACATTCCTGTCTCACTGGTCGGTTCGTTTTTCATCATGTACATCATGGGATTCTCCATTAACATCCTGACGCTTCTCGCAATCGTCCTCGCCACAGGCCTCGTTGTTGACGACGGCATTGTTGTCACCGAGAACATCTTCAAGAAAGTCGAGCAGGGAATGTCTCCCATTGAGGCTGCGTTCGCCGGTTCGAAGGAAATTCTCTTTGTGGTTATCTCGACGTCCATTACCCTTGCCGCTGTGTTTCTCCCGATCGTCTTTCTGCAGGGATTTGTTGGCCGCTTGTTTCGGGAATTCGGCATCATCATCGCAGGCGCTGTGCTCATCTCTGCGTTCGTCTCTCTTTCGCTGACACCTATGCTCAATGCCAAGATGATCCGGAAGAAGCGGGCACACACACGGTTCTATATGGTGACCGAACGGTACTTTGAGGCATTGAATAAATTCTACGAGAGCCTGCTGACGCGGTTCATGAAGCGTCGTTGGATTGCGACAGCAATTATCGTTGCTTCGCTGGCCCTTATTGTCCTCATCGGTTCCCGGCTTCAGTCTGAACTGGCGCCGCTTGATGATCGCAGCTATCTCCGCCTCTCCGCCACAGCACCCGAAGGTGCCTCCTTCGAATACAGCGATGCCTTCGTTGATCGTCTCGTGAGAATGATCGGCGACTCGGTTCCCGAAAAACGCGTCTGCCTGAGCTTCATCGGCGGCTTCACTTCAGTGAATTCAGGTAACATTCGCGTGATGCTCTCAGAGCCTGAAGAACGCAAACGCTCACAACAGGAAATTGCGGATCTTCTCAGTGAGAAAACGCGCCGCCTTACGGAGGCGCGTGTCTTTGTGACGCAAGAGCAAACGATTTCCGCCAGCGGTGGCGGGATGCGAAGCGGCATGCCGGTCTCCTACGTCATTCAGAATCAGGATTTTGAGAAAATCCGCGCGGTTTTGCCGCAGTTTATAGACGAAGTGAACAAGAGCAACGTCCTTCTGAATGCAGATGTGAACCTGAAATTCAACAAGCCCGAAATCGACATCACCATCGATCGAGATCGTGCGCGAAGCCTCGGAGTTTCCATCGTCGACATCGCACAAACGCTGCAGCTTGCGTTCAGTGGGCAGAGGTTCTCGTACTTCGAAATGAACGGCTTTCAGTATTCGGTTATCGGACAGGTTGATCGGGCCAACCGGGACGAGCCGCTCGATCTCCGGTCATTGTACGTCCGGAACAATCAGGGCCAGCTCATCCAGATGGACAATCTCGTGATGATGCGAGAGGAAAGTGCTCCGCCGCAGCTCTATCACTTCAATCGCTTCAAGGCAGCAACAGTGTCAGCCGGGCTGGCTCCGGGGAAGACAATCGGTGACGGACTTGCGGAAATGAACCGCGTCGCTAAGAAGTTGCTGGATGATTCATTCCGCACCGCCCTGGCGGGAGCGTCACGAGACTATTCGGAAAGCTCCTCCAACATCGTCTTTGCCTTCATGCTGGCGCTGGCGCTGATCTACCTCGTCCTTGCAGCACAATTCGAGAGCTTCATTGATCCGTTCACGATTATGTTAACGGTTCCCCTGGCTCTTGCCGGCGCTCTGCTGTCGTTGTGGATTACAGGAAAGACCCTCAATATCTTCAGCGAGATCGGAATTATCATGTTGATCGGTCTGGTGACAAAGAACGGCATTCTGATCGTTGAGTTCGCGAACCAGAACAAGGAAAAGGGGAAGAAACTCCTTGAGGCGGCTCAGATCGCCGCTGTTTCCCGATTCCGCCCA
>JAPLFP010000161.1 GCA_026390585.1 Ignavibacteriales bacterium
GATTCTGGCACGATCGCAAGTTTGAGACGGGGGGCTACAAGCCGGGAACTGCCACAACGAGCGATGCTGCAAAGAAAGCGTTTATCGTGAACCGGATTGGTGATTTCGGATTCCTCATTGCGATGTTCCTCATCTTCGTCAACTTTGGAAGCTTGAATTTCGATGCAGTATTTGGACGCGCATCCGTTATCAGCGAAGGGAACAGCGCGATGGTGTGGATCGGCCTCCTGCTGTTTCTTGGAGCTACAGGCAAATCCGCGCAAATCCCGCTCTTTGTATGGCTGCCGGATGCGATGGCCGGACCGACGCCGGTCAGCGCGTTGATTCATGCTGCAACCATGGTGACGGCTGGTGTGTACATGGTCGCGCGTTGCTCGGTGCTCTACGCTTTGGCACCGACTGCTCTTCATGTGATGGCCGTCGTCGGTGCGCTGACGGCAATCATGGCAGCGACGATCGGCTTGGTTCAAAATGACATCAAGAAAGTTCTGGCGTATTCCACTGTCAGCCAACTCGGCTACATGTTCCTCGCTATGGGTGTCGCTGCCTTCTCGGCGGGGATCTTCCACGTTCTGACGCACGCATTTTTCAAAGCGCTCCTCTTTCTCGGATCGGGTGCAGTCATTCATGCAATGCACGATGAACAGGACATCCAGAAAATGGGAGGGCTGAAGCATTCCATGCCCACGACCTACAAAACATTTCTCATCGGAGCGATTGCGATTGCGGGTATTCCGCCGTTCGCCGGATTCTTCAGCAAGGATGAGATCCTCTGGAAGACGTTCAGCAGCGAGTATGGTTCAATCGGTCTCTGGGCGATCGGTGTCATCGGCGCAGCGCTCACCGCGTTCTATATGTTCCGATTAGTGAGCCTGACCTTTGAAGGGGAAAAGCGCTACGGACCCGATCTCCATCCGCATGAAGCGCCGAAGACGATGACCGTTCCGCTGATCATTCTCGCCTTCCTGTCGATTGTCGGTGGTTTCGTCGGAATCCCTGCATCACTTTTTGGCGGCAATTCCATTGAGCAGTGGCTCGAGCCAATATTTGCACCGGCATATGAGAAACTCCGCATTGACCCGCATCCGGTTGAGATCACGGAGTATCTGCTGATGGTTCTCTCTGTCGGCGTCGCCGCTGCCGGGATCTATTTCGCCCGAGTCGTCTACCTCCGTCGAGCGGAACTCGCCGATGCCTGGAAGTCAAAGTATCCAGGTGCTTATCGGTTCTTGTTCAACAAATACTACGTTGACGAAATCTACGACACTGTCATCGTGAAGCCGACGGTGAAGATCTCTGAAGGATTTCTTTGGAAGGGGATTGACGTCAAGGTGATCGACGGCATCGTCAATGGTTCGGCGAAGCTCATCGGGATGATTGCGGAAGTGATACGCAGGGTGCAGACGGGCATCGCCCAACAGTACGCCACAATCTTCGTCGGTGGCATTCTCTTTCTCCTGATTTGGTTGATCATAAAATAGACTGGTCGGTGAAAATACTCTATGCTTTCTGATCACATCCTGACTCTTACCATCTTCCTTCCCGTCCTGGGTGTTGCGGCGTTGTTCTTCGTCGGCAAAGGGAACAATCAGCTCATCAAGATCGTGGGATTGCTGACAACCGTGCTCACGTTCGCGATCTCCTTGTTCTTGTTCTTCCGCTTCGATACAGCCGCGACGGCGAACTTCCAATTTAAAGAGTATGCAGTGTGGATCGCCGGACTGAATATCGGCTACTATGTGGGGATCGACGGAATTTCCCTTCTTCTCATCATGCTGACCACGTTCCTCACGCCACTCGCATTGCTTGGAACCTGGAACTCCGTGCATCATCGCATTCGTGAATACACGATGATGATCCTGCTCCTCGAAGTAGGAATGGTAGGCGTATTCGCTGCTCTGGATTTGTTTCTATTCTACATCTTCTGGGAAGCCATGCTGATCCCGATGTATTTCATCATCGGAATATGGGGCGGCCCGGAGAGAGTGTACGCGGCAGTCAAGTTCATCCTCTTCACGCTCTTTGGCAGCTTGTTGATGCTGGTCGCAATCCTGGCACTTGGCTACTATGCCTCAACGATACCGGGTGGGTACTTTACGACGAATCTGGTGCAGCTGTACAATGTCGGCCCGAGAATGGCCCTGTCGCTCCAGACCTGGATGTTCCTTGCGTTCGCACTCAGTTTCGCGATCAAAGTGCCATTGTTCCCACTGCATACCTGGTTGCCGGATGCTCACGTTCAGGCCCCTACGGCCGGGAGCGTTCTGCTGGCCGGTGTCTTGCTGAAGATGGGGACCTATGGTTTCATCCGATTCTGTCTCCCTCTCTTTCCGCATGCGGCCTTCAAGTTTGTGCCGCTGCTGGGGATTCTCGCTGTGGTCGGCATCATCTACGGCGCCCTGGTCGCTATGGTTCAGACAGATTTAAAAAAGCTGGTTGCGTATTCATCGGTGTCGCATCTTGGTTTTGTTGTTCTGGGTATCTTCTCGATGACCGAGGAAGGAATGCAGGGGGCAGTTCTCCAGATGGTCAACCACGGGTTATCGACGGGCGCTCTCTTCTTGATCGTCGGCATGATCTATGAACGCGCTCATACACGAGCCATTGCGGATTTTGGCGGCGTCGTCAAGGTAATGCCTGTCTTCTCCGTGTTCTTCATGATCGTGTCACTGTCGTCCATTGGGCTCCCGGGGCTCAACGGGTTTGTAGGGGAATTCCTCATCCTTCTTGGTGCGTTCAAATCGACGTTCTTTGCATCAACTGCATACGCGGTGTTTGCGGCATCAGGAGTCATCCTCGCTGCAGTGTACATGTTGTGGGCCTATCAGCGCATCATCTTCGGAAAGATCAGAGAGGGAGGGTTGTACGGAGGCCACGCACTTTCGGATGTGAACAGGAGAGAGGTTCTAACGCTTGGCGCCATTGTCGTCTTCATTGTTTGGATCGGTGTCTATCCCGGGACGTTCCTAAGCAAGTCCGCTCCTGCTGTTAAGCAGCTTGTGCAGGGTCTGGAATTTGTCCGCCACGGCGGTCAAGTACGTACTACAGATGCCCAGATACCGATCAGCCGCTGAGCGGGCTGTTGAAAATCTTATGGTCGATGACTGACTCACGTCGAAAGCAGGTCGCAGTTGTAGTTGCACTGGGAGCTGCATTTGCCTTCTTCAACTACTTCGGGCACATACTGGAAACAGCAGTGGCTTCAGTCGTCCCTTGGTGGCTCGCGGCGCCATTTGTTCTTTTCCTTGTTGCGATCGCTGTCATGCCGTTCATCGACCGGCAACGGTGGGAGCGTTACTATCCTACGTTGGCTGCTTTTCTGGGCGGGTTTGTAGCAGCGTACTATGTGATCGCGCTCGGCAACGGGCCGAGGGTGCTGCTCACAGCCTACGACTATGTCAGCTTTCTCTCGCTCATTGGATCGCTTTTTGTTGTTGCTGGCGGGATTCACTTCAACCTGCGCGGCAAGGCGGCTCCATGGGAGAATGTCCTGCTCCTTGGCGGTGGAGCGTTGCTCTCAAACATCATCGGCACGACAGGAGCTTCGATGCTCCTCTTGCGCCCGTACCTGCGGAGCAACAAGTATCGGGTCCGGGGCTATCATGTTGTGTTCTTCATTTTCCTCGTCAGCAATATCGGCGGAGCGCTGACACCGATAGGGGATCCGCCGCTGTTCCTTGGATATCTCAAAGGAGTGCCGTTCTTCTGGGTTGTGGGGAAGGCATGGTATGCATGGGTGCTTGTTCTGGGAATACTGCTGCTCCTGTTCTACATCATCGACAGGCACAGCTTCAGGCAAGTGACGAAGAACGCGCAGGAAGAGGCGATAGAGCCAGAAATTGTGAAGTTCTCTGGACTGCATAACGTCTGGTTCCTGTTGATCATCCTTGCCGCGGTCTTTGTACAGCAACCGTTGATGTTGCGCGAAGTCATCATGTGGTGTGCGGCTTTGGCGTCGTACTCTACGACGAAAAGGGAGGTTCACGGGAAGAATGACTTCAGCTTCTCGGCTCTGAAAGAAGTGGCAATTCTTTTCGCCGGGATCTTCCTGACGATGATTCCAGCCCTCGATTGGCTGGAACTGAATGCGGGGTCATTGGGGATCCGCACTCCCGGTCAGTTCTTCTGGTGTTCCGGGGCGCTTTCGAGCGTCCTCGACAATGCTCCGACATACTTGAGCTTCTTGAGCGCGGCTTTGGGCCTTCACGGAGGAAGCGTTGACAACACGCTCCATGTGCAGGCTCTGTTGGGTCTCGTTCAAAACAGTTCTGTTGGATTGCCGAATCCGTTGATGCCGAATGCTGTCGCCATTGCCGCCGATTCGTGGAAATTCATTCAGGCGATATCGCTCGGTTCGGTTTTCTTCGGAGCGATGACGTATATCGGCAACGGCCCAAACTTTATGGTCAAGTCGATTGCAGAGCAGTCGGGGATCGAATGTCCAACGTTTCTTGGGTATCTGGGGAAATACAGTATCCCCATTCTGATACCGGTGTTTGTCCTGGTGTGGTGGCTCGTCTTCTAATGAACATCAATTCTCTCTAATGATCAGTGTCGCTATGGGAATCACCTTCTCTGACATCACCAGTAGTGCGCCCTTGGTTTCCCTTGTACTCTTTAGCCTCCTGACGCTCTTCGTCGAGAGTTTGGGTAAAGACAAACCAGTCCTCTCGTATTGGGTCAGCCTTCTCGGTGTTGCAGTTTCCCTCGTCTTGTCGTTCGGTCATCTCGGTACAGGAACTCCGGTCTTCGGAGGTATGCTCCTTCAAGGGGGATTTGCCGGCTACTGCAATATTGTTTTCCTCACCTCGGCACTTCTGACGATCCTGCTGTCCAGAGGTTACCTCGAGCGCATGGAAAGCCACCGCGGTGAGTTCTACATCCTGATTCTGTTCTCAACAACCGGGATGATGCTCATGGCCGGGGCGCTCAATCTCATCACGGTCTTCCTCGGGATTGAGTTGATGTCTGTCTCGCTATACGTCCTGGCAGGTTTCATGCGGAAGAAGGTACGCTCGAATGAGTCTGCTCTGAAGTATTTCCTGCTTGGGGCTTTTGCAACCGGTTTTCTTCTTTATGGTATTGCGCTTATCTATGGGACATCAGGCACGACGGATCTCGTAGCGATCAGGAGGCTCTTCCCGCAGCTTTCGCATAACCCGATCTTTCTCGTTGGCTGCGGTATGCTCGTCGTTGCATTTTCCTTCAAGATCGCCGCGGTGCCGTTCCACATGTGGGCTCCAGATGTCTATGAAGGTGCACCGACTACTGTCAGTGGTTTCATGTCCACGGGAGCGAAGGCGGCTGCGTTCGCGACATTTCTCCTCGTGTTCGTGCGTGTCTTCGACATCGCCGGATCTTCGCTAAGTCAGGTGATTGCAGTCATTGCCGCTGCGTCCATGATTGTCGGCAACATCACCGCCGTCGCTCAGAACAATATTAAACGGATGCTGGAGTACTCCAGCATCGCGCATGCCGGCTATATGCTCAGCGGAATTGCTGCCGCAAATGTGGAAGGGGAGACGGGCATCCTGTTTTATCTTCTTGCATATACGTTTGTCAACGTTGGAGCCTTCGGCATCGTCTCCATGATGGAGCGCCAGGATGACAAGAATCTGAGCTTCGATGACTACGCGGGCCTCAGCGCCCGGAGACCGATGCTGGCGCTTCTGATGTCGATCTTCATGTTCTCTTTGGCCGGTATCCCACCCTTCGCCGGGTTCTTCGGAAAATATTACGTCTTCCTTGCCGCGGTAAAAGCGAACATGACCTGGCTGGCCATTCTCGGTGTTCTCACGAGTCTCGTCTCTGTCTACTACTATTTGCGGTTGGTCGTATTGATGTACTTCCGTGAAGGCGACGCAGATTTGGAAAAACCTGCGCCGCTTGAATCGATGATTGCCCTCGCAGTCGCCGCTGCATTCATTGTGGTGCTGGGTTTGTACCCATCGCTCATGGTGGTGTGATGATGTCACCATCCACAAGCACGGGGTTCCGAGCCTGTTGCTGATGGAGAATGCTGGTCGTGGTGTCGCTGAGACTGCTGTGCTGGAATTTGGACCTCCCGAGGGTAAACGCATTCTCCTCTTCTGTGGCAAAGGGAACAACGGTGGAGATGGATTTGTCGCCGCCCGACATCTCCTGAACGCCGGAGCGAATGTGACAGTCGTGTTGCTTTCTTCGGCCAGCACCCTTCAGGGAGACGCCCGATCCAACTACGATACTCTTACCCGGCTCAAGCAACCCGAAGCCCGTCAGTTGTCCATCAAGAAATTCTCACGCACACTCCTCAAGACTCTTCACAAGCAAGACCTCGTCATCGATGCGATCTTCGGTACCGGTTTCAGCGGGGAGGTCCGTGATCCTTTTCTGACCGCGATTCACTGGATCAACAGACAACGGGTGCCTGTACTCTCGGTTGACATCCCTTCAGGGGTGGACGGAACAACAGGTGTTGTCGTCAATGCAGCCGTGAAGGCTAGATGCACTGTGACCTTCGGTTTGGCTAAGAGCGGATTGCTCTGCAATCAGGGTCAAGACCACGTTGGGACACTCAGAACAATTGACATCGGAATCCCTAGGAACGTCAGCTGCTCGAAGTCGTTGAAGACCTTTCTCGTTGAACAAGAGGACGTACATCGCGTTTTACCTCAACGGCCGTCGACTGCAAACAAGTACTCAGTTGGAAAGGTGTTCGTCCTTGCCGGAGCAAGAGGATATACGGGGGCCGCGTATCTTTGTGCAATGGCGGCGTTGAGGGCGGGTGCCGGAGCAGTGATGCTTGGGATTCCCGAGGCTGTGTATACCGTTGTTGCGCGTAACCTGGCCGAGGCAATTGTGAAACCTCTTCCCTCGACGAAAGAAGGAACGATTGCGCGGGACGCTCTTGGTGAGATTAATGAGAAACTCTCATGGGCTGATGTCGCTGTTCTCGGACCCGGACTTTCAACAAACCCCGAGACGCAGGAGGTCATTGCGGCAATCCTCCGGAATCATCCGGGGAAGATGGTCCTCGATGCGGATGCGCTTCGTGGTGTTGCAGACATAGGGCTAGAACAGCTGGGCAAACTCAAAGGCAGGTATATCCTTACCCCGCATGCCGGGGAATATTCACGGATCATAGGCGTGCCCGCCAAGGAAATCGAAGCAAAGAGGATTGAAATGGCGCGGACAGGAAGCTCGAAAGGCAAGGCGACGATTGTTCTCAAGGGAGGGCCTACGGCGACTGGGATCGCGGATGGCACCGTGTATCTGAATTCCACAGGAAATCCCGGGATGGCGACTGTTGGCTCAGGAGATGTTCTTGCCGGCATCATTGCAGCTCTTTGGGCTCAGGGCATGCCTCAGAGCGCCGCTGCATATTCAGGAGTGTTTCTCCATGGACTGGCAGGAGATATTGCCCGAGACATCTTGGGAGGCCGCAGCATTATTGCAGGGGATCTGATAGGCCATCTCCCAGCCGCGATAAGGAAGGTCGAGAACATTTGAAAGATGTTCTGAGATATCAATTGCCTCCATTCGTGTGGATCCTTGTCACCTTCTTGTTTGCCTATTTTCCGGATCTCTCCTTCAATATCAAGCTTCCACGCGGCGCCGACAAGATTGTGCACGCTGGAGTCTTTTTTGTCTTGTGCTGGCTTGTGCAACGAGCGTTCTACCATCAGGAGGCGTTCCCTCAGCTGAAGAAAAGCTCTTTCCTCGGTGCGTTCATTTTCAGCTGCGTCTATGGGATCCTCGATGAGTTTCACCAGGATTTTCTCCCTGATCAATCATCGAATATCTACGATCCGCTCGCTGGCGCAGGCGGAGCATTGCTCTACATAGCGATCGCCTCGATGATGTCACGAAGGAACAGCGGAGATGGCGCCGAACCGGAGGGTTGACAACCGGTTCATTTCTAAGTATATTGACAAGAGAAGTGTTGAATCCGCCGCGAGATTCCGGAGCCGGCGGTTTTTTGTTCTAGAGGGCGGCTCGATAAGTGACGCCACCAAGTCCCGCTCTTGTCCCGCTGTCCAGGATCCCGCTATCGAGCGGGATCGGAAAGCGGGAGATTCCGCTCGTTTGCGTGATTCAGAGAGCGGAATCACTAGGACACCAAGGAATCTTGAGATCTTATTTCCGTTCTCTTTCGTCGTGCCTTAGTGCCTTAGTGCCTTTGTGGCAAGTTCGTTCAGAAACCCTGACTCAATTGAAGTTCAAACTCGTTACATCAGACGGAAGAGCGCGGGCCGGAGTCATCGAAACCGATCATGGGTCGGTGGAAACTCCCGCCTTCATGCCTGTCGGCACGCAGGGGAGCGTCAAAGCGATCGAGCAGCGCGAACTTGTCGAGGTCGGGGCGCAGATCATTCTAGGAAACACGTACCACCTGTATCTCAGACCCGGCGGCGATCTTCTTCAGGCTGCTGGAGGACTTCACAAGTTCATCAACTGGACCAGGCCGATTCTTACTGATAGCGGAGGCTATCAGGTCTTCAGTCTCAACGATCTGCGCGACATCGACGAGACGGGTGTCACGTTCAAGTCTCATCTCGACGGTTCGATGCACTTGTTCACTCCGGAATCGGTCGTCCAGATACAACGACAGCTTGGCTCGGATATTATGATGGTGCTTGATGAGTGTGCGCCGTTCCCGAGCGATCTGGAGTACGCCCGGAGGTCAAACGCAATGACCGTTCGCTGGGCTGAACGCTGTAAGATCGCAGCCGAGAATCAGGGTCCTCTGTATGGACATTCGCAGGCTCTGTTCGGCATTGTTCAGGGAAGCGTTTATCCGGAGATTCGGACTCAAAGCGCTCAGGCTCTCGTCCGGCTTGGTTTTGACGGGTACGCGATTGGCGGACTCGCCGTCGGTGAACCGGCGGAAGTGATGTACCATATTGTCGACGTGTGCGAGCCAATTCTGCCGACGGACAAGCCGCGATATCTGATGGGAGTAGGAACTCCGGAGAACTTGATCGAAGCTGTGTCACGGGGTGTGGACATGTTCGATTGTGTGCTGCCGACGCGAAACGGAAGAAACGCCAATCTGTTTACGCGGAAGGGGGACATCAATCTGCGGAATGCGAAGTACAAAGCCGATTTCAGGCCTCCCGATGAGGAGTGTGGCTGCTACACCTGCAGGAATTTCACACGAGCGTATCTCCGACATCTGTTTCAGGTTAAAGAAATTCTTGGTTTGCAGTTGGCCACAATACATAATCTTTCATTATATCTCTTGCTGATGAGCGAAGCACGAAATGCTATCCTCGCTCATCGGTTCCCGGCCTGGAAGAGTGAAGTCCTGAGGCGCTTGAAGTTGGAGAAAGAGGACTCAGAAACAGTCAGTACGCAACTGTAGGCAAAACAATCATTCATCTGAATCAACGGAGGACCCTTTGGAACGACATCTCATCATAGCACAAGCGGCGGCGCCAGACTTCAGCATGCTGATCGTCTTTGGTTTGATTTTCGTGATCTTCTATTTCATGATTATCCGTCCGCAACAGAAGCGGCAAAAAGAGCGTCAGAAGATGTTGGATGCGCTGGAGAAAGGTGACAAGATTCTCACGGCAGGTGGGATCTATGGTACCGTCGTGGGAATCGAAGAGAAAATGGTTCTTGTTCAAATTGCAGACAACGTAAAAGTGAAAGTTGATCGAGGTTCGGTCGGATCGGTGATCAAGGAAGCTACTCCGGAAGCGAAGAAATAGAGCGGAGAGGTGTTGGGGAGCGGCGAAAAAAGGCTTGCCTCGAAGGGAGAGCAATGGAGTTGCCGCTATGGTCAAAGGGTACTTTCGGGGCCATTTTATGGGTGCTAGCTAGGCTCGTAGTGAACGGTGAGGATTGTGACGTTGGGTTTTGAGCACTTTCTTGTTGCGTCTGACTTTTTTTTCCAATAGCTTGCTCTTGAAGTGAGCAGAGCCACCATCTCTAGAGACAGAGATGATGGCTTTATTTTTTGTCTCATCGTGTGATATTAGGCAGAGTGCAGGAAGAGCACTCTGGAGGAATCATGGGAGAGAAGAACAACGGCAATATTTATTTGACGCGCGAGCGGGTTGTTGAGCTCGAGGCGGAACTTCGTGATCTCAAAATCCGCGAGCGGAAAGAGATCGCTGCGAAAATTGCGGAGGCTCGCGGGCATGGCGATCTCAGCGAGAACGCAGAGTACGATGCTGCGAAAGAAGCTCAGGAACATCTCGAAATCCGAATAGGAAAACTCGAGGAGACCCTGATGCGGGCACGCATCATTGAGAGCTCTGAGCTCCCGAACGACAAGGTGTACATCCTCTCCGTTGTGAAACTCGAAGATCTCAAAACTGGCGAGAAAACGGAATATCGTCTCGTTTCTCCCGAAGAAGCAAATTTTGAAAAGAACAAGATCTCAGTCACATCCCCTTTTGGCGCAGGACTGATGGGGAAAGTGCAGGGCGATGTTGTGTCCATTCGTGTTCCTGCTGGAGAGTTGAAATACAAGATTCTTGAAATCCGCCGCTGACCGTAGAGAGTTAGTTGGTAAGTGCCGCCACCAAGTCACAAAGACACCAAGGTGTGATAGAAGTTCCCCCTTTTCTCCATTTGTTCGTGTCTTAGAGTCTTTGTGGCGAATAGAATGAAAACGAC
The DNA here is from genome assembly GCA_026390585.1 of Ignavibacteriales bacterium. GTDB lineage: Bacteria > Bacteroidota > Ignavibacteria > UBA10030 > UBA10030 > UBA9647. The sequence continues at coordinate 10,609 of JAPLFP010000161.1, forward strand.
GACTGCGGCTGCACACGGTCTCCAAAGGCCCTTTTCTACAGAACCTTCCCCGGTGTATCTCCGGAACCGCCCATAGTCATTCGAATGCCGACCAACCTCGAAATCAAAGCAAAATACCCTTCGCTTGTCCAAGCTAAGAAGATTTCAAGAACTCTCGGAGCCAGGTTTAGCGGGACACTGAACCAAACCGACACTTATTTCAAAGTGAAGCAGGGGAGGCTGAAACTCCGTGAAATCAACGAAAAAGAATTGGAGTTGATCTACTATCGCAGAGCGAATGCCCGAGGAAGTCGTTATTCCGAATACACCGTCCTTGAATTGCAGAAAAAAGAAGCAGCAAAACGGGTCCTCAATTCGCTTTTTGAGACGATGGTCATCGTGAAGAAAAAAAGGGTATTGTTTCTCTATAAGAATTCACGCATTCATATTGATTCTGTTGCGGGACTTGGAGGATTCATTGAGTTTGAGGTTCTGGTTGTTCGGGGGAAGAAACAGGCTCAGCAGTTGATCTTGTTTTTGCGGAGAATATTCGGAATCGATTCGTCGATGCTGATTGCAGGTTCGTATAGCGATATGCTGCTCAAGCAATAATCCAGTGGTACAATATATGCTTGTCGGGGAAAAAATCGGACAACTTCGCGCTTGACTTTCTAGTCTGAGGGGTCTATATTTTGAGTGTCCAGTTGGTGCGGACACCGCAGGGTGACAGAAATAAAGTTCTTGATTAGGCAATCGAATTTTGATATATTTCGGTCACCTCTTGCGGGAATAGCTCAGTTGGTAGAGCGCAACCTTGCCAAGGTTGATGTCGCGGGTTCGAGTCCCGTTTCCCGCTCTGTCCCGAACCCTGTAGAGGGGGAAGGGACATCTGGCAAGCAGTTTGCAAGCACTCTGTTTGTCAGAACTTCCTCTATGAACTTGCCCCGTTGCCACAAACTCCCACCAGGCAACGGGGTCTTTTTTTGTGGAGGAAGGGAGAATTTCGAATATCCGACGTCGAATGTCCAATCTCGAATGTCGAGCTGCCCGAATCGGTAATCGTAAATCGCCAATCGGAAATGTCATTGGCGCGGTACCCAAGTGGTAAGGGAGAGGTCTGCAAAACCTTTATGCGCCGGTTCGATCCCGGCCCGCGCCTCAAGAGCTAAAGAGAAGATGGGGATTCGGAGAGTACAAGAATAGAAGTCTCTTGCATGTCGCGCACGTGAACTGTGGCGGATTGGAACAATGGCTCTCATCGGGAGCCGTTTTTTTTGCCTCGGCGGTTCTTTCATGATCCTCACTGTTTTTGACAAAGAATACTTCTGAGAAAATGAAAACTCTGCTCCTGGAGAATGTCCATGCTGGCGCGGTCGCAAGGCTCGAACGATGGGGCACGCGAGTGACATCGGAAAAGAGGAGCCTGGATGAGGATGAGCTGATCTCGGCCCTCCAAGGTGTGTCGATGCTGGGAATTCGCTCGCGCACGCGCATTTCGAGTCGTGTGCTCGAGAATGCACGCGACCTCATCGCCATTGGTGCCTACTGTATTGGAACAAACCAGATCGACCTCAAAGCAGCCTCGCTGGCTGGGGTGGCTGTGTTTAACGCACCATACAGCAACACGAGGAGCGTTGCAGAGCTTGTGATCGCTGAAATCGTGTTCCTCATCCGTCGCCTCCATGACAAGGTAGTAAAAGCACACCGGGGCGCATGGGACAAATCAACGGAGAATGCGCGCGAGGTGAGGGGGAAGAAACTGGGGATCATCGGGTTCGGCAACATCGGGTCTCAAGTATCGATTCTTGCAGAAGCGATGGGTATGGATGTCTATTACTACGATGTGGTGGACAAACTGTGTATTGGCAACGCCACGAGACTTTCGACTCTCCAGGATCTTTTGAAAGTCGCAAATGTTATTACGATCCACGTTGACGGGAATCCTGCAAATGTGAACCTCATCGATGAAAAAGAATTCGGATTGATGAAGGACGGGGTGCTTCTCTTGAACCTGAGCCGCGGTTATGTTGTGAACGTCGATGCGCTGGCAAGGAACATCAAGAGCGGCAAAGTCGCCGGCGCGGCAATAGACGTATTTCCGGACGAACCGAAGGATGGACAACAACCATTTGTCTCTCCATTACAGGGTCTTCCGAATGTTCTCCTCACGCCTCATATCGGTGGTAGTACGGAGGAGGCCCAGGAGAACATCGCCGAGTTTGTTTCGGAGAAGCTGATTGACTATGTCGGCACAGGTAGCACGTTCACGAGCGTGAACTTTCCCAGGATCAATCTCCCCAGGGCGGACGGCTCACAGACGCACAGATTGCTGCATGTCCATCTCAACGTCCCCGGTGTGCTCTCCCAGATCAACGGCATCTTCGGCAAGAACAACGTTAACGTCATTTCACAGTATCTGAGGACGAACGAACAGATTGGCTACGCCATCGCTGATGTCGACAAGGAATACAAGGATTCTTTGTTCGATGATCTTCAGAAGGTTGCGCACACAATTAGAGTGAGGATCGTATAGAGGCGAAGCGAACGAAATAAGAAGTAAGGAGCCAGCTGCAGAAGAAAGCAGTGAAGAGTAGACAGTGTGATGGCTCCGGTGGAGCCATCTTGTTTTTCTTCGGGTATCTCACGTTCCTTCGACCCCATGAGAAGCTCCTTCCGCAGACACGTGCACCATTTTCTCATCGATTGAGTAGGAATCCGGTTGTCCCAGGCTCGTTTGCCTTTGCGCAGTCCTGTTGCTACCTTGCGTCACGTCTCACGCCGTTTGCTTGCCGCTCAAACTCTGGGAGGTTTCTATGAAGCCATCCATCCTTTCACGTTTGGACTTGAAATCTCTCATCTCCCTCACCGCGATCTCTCTTCTCATCGGGGTAACCTCGGGCTGCACCAAATCACCGAGCATTCAGCCGGAAGAAGCTCGCAGGGCAATGATTGGCGCGATGAACTCTTTCAATGATGCTCTTAAAGAGCGAAATGTCGAGAAGATCACTGGCCATCTTCTTAACTCTCCGGAGTTCTTTTTTTATGTTGAAGGCAAGAGGCAGGGTTATGATGGGACCGTTGCTCAGGTCCGCGAGCTCTTCGCGAATCTAAAAGTCTACGAAAGCAGGTGGGACACCATCCAGGTTAGTATTCTGAGTCCTGATGCCATCGCCGCGTCTGCAACGTTCCACGTGATTCTCATTGACATGAGGCGTGTGGAGACGCACCTTATTGGAGAAGTGACTTGTACAGCGGTTCGGGGAGTAAATGAATGGCAATTCCTGAATGCGCATGCGACTTATCAACCAGACACCGCTTTCTATCTGCCTTCATCCACAGGTTCTGGACGAGGATTCAATGCATTTGACCGGGAGATTCCAGCATCGGAAGAAGTGCGCTCAAGCCTTGAAGTGGCAAACCGACTCGCAGCCAAGAATGAATTGACGGCGATTGAAATGGCGCAGATCTACTTCGCCGAGAAAACTGTCGGACGATCGGTTTGGGGCCCGACCAATTATAGGTCCCGTTCTGATGTAGATGCTGTGATCTTCTCCCAGTTTTTGGACACCACGCTGGGCAATCAATGTCTTCGCTACATCCGCATGTGGCGTGACCGGTTTCAAGTGGTTGATGATCATTGGAAGGGGGAGGAGAACTTTTGGGAGCCAACTCTCTACTGGGCAGAACAGGCAGAGAAGCATTTTCCTGGCTCAATGGAGGCGAAGGAGATCGCATTTGACCTGGAGTTCAAAGGGTTTATGAGTGGCTTCGACATCGACGAAGATGCAAAGGGGAAAACATGTGAGCAGTACTACAAAGACAATCTTGAGAACTATCTTGACAACTTCTCAAAGGAAGAAATCGATACATGGCCAAGCAGCTGCGAGAGCATCCGCAGACAATTTATCCGTGGACGTTCTGAACTGCTCAGGAAATACAAGAACGCCCCTTTCACCAAGGTTCTTCAAGACATAGATCCCACGACTGTTGTAGAGACCCACAGTTCCTGCTAGGGCATGTCTGGCACAAGTTGGGTGAGGGGGGGGAGTGGTGTTCGGGACAGTCGCACGCCAGCCGGCGGTTTCTGTATGTACACATGCCCATCTTGGATCCCACCCGCTCTCGCCTTGTTCTCTGATAATTACCGAAACTGAGGAACAGAACTTGTGTCTTGATCTTCGAGGTGAGGATACTTTGGTGCGCATGCTTTCCTCCCGTTGACATTGAGCCGATACTCCAGTACAATTGCCTCCAGCACCGCAGCCCCTCTCTGTCGACCTTTCAGAAATTGTGGACTTCTCAATCGCATTCTGTCAGAACGCGATATGCTAAGAGTTGGATCCTTCAGTTGTTCGATAGGGAGATGATACATGAAGCACCTCCGTTCGTCCATCATCGTTCTCATCTATCGTGCAGGATCACCAGGAAGCCGGATTCTATTCTGTCCAGTGGAAGGTCGGCGTGCCAAGCGGCGTATGTTTCTATCGTATTCAGGCGGGGGAATTCGCGCGAACGATGAAGATGGTGCTCGCCAAATGAATTCATCGCTTTGAACCATTCACTCGAATAACTCAATCACACGAAAGGACGCATCCCATGCCAAGGCTCTCCGTTGTTCTTCTCATGACCGTTCTGCTGATGCTCCAGCTGAGTGGCTGCAAAAAAGAAGATTCGTCGACAAACGCTGATTCATTTTCCGACAATTTGACTCTTGGGACCGGGCTAAACTCCTCGAACCTGTTCCAGCTCGTGGGGGAGGGAACCACGTTCAAAGGAGTGAATGTGAACATCTACTGGCGGCTGGAAAGCAAAGATGACATGGCGGGCTCAGCTGTAAACATCAAAATCGAAAAGCTCATCAGCGGTGTCTATTCAACATTCCAAACGAACACGTACCCCAGTACTCAGAGCTACGGACACATTATGCTTTCGGCCTTTTCATTGCCGCAGACCGGGAGCTTCCGTGCGACCGGTATTCTTGTCGCAGGGAACAAGAGTGTTGCCTCACGGGATTTCACCGTGCAGCCGTAGTTGGTCAACTTCTCCGCAGATCTCATTGATTCGCTACGAGCTGCCGACGGCGGCCAATGTCACGCTGAGAATTTTTAATACACTTGGCCAAGTAGTGGCATCTCTTGTCAATGAACGCAAGGAAGCTGGCTTCTATCAAGCGACGTGGAACGCGTCGACTGTTCCCAGCGGAGTTTACTTCTATCGGTTGCAGGCAGGAGATGCTTCGACAAGCTCAGCA
>JAPLFP010000201.1 GCA_026390585.1 Ignavibacteriales bacterium
GCATCATAGCAATACCCCAGACTTCTGGAAGAATCGTACTTTGAGATATTGGCATCGTAATTGCCAACGTCCCAATCAAGAAACACTCCTGCAAAGAGATTTGTGAGAGAGTTACTCGTGTTGTTCTTGAGATTGTATTGAAGGATGATGTACTTCGAATCGGCAGGATCCGAAAAGGCGTAAGAGTGCATCGTGATCCCCAGGCCAATCATGTTCGCCGGAGATGCTGCGCTGTCGCTGAACGCCGTAGATCCGTCCTGGTCTGAAATTGAGCCCGGCGTCTGCAAAGTGTAAAACCCTCGTGAACTGAAATCCGCGTCTTGTGTCCCCCCAGGATTCCGCACAACATCCGCGAGATGAGAGGGGGACGTTCCTACAATCAGGCCTCCTTCGAAGAGGAAATTCATTCCGTTGAAAATGAAACCCTGGCCCAGCAGGTTATCGGAAAAGTCGTAGAAGCCGATCCGACCGTTGTTGGTCAGGGTCAGTGTGAGCGCATTGACATTGTGTGTGGCATAGGTCGGGTTAACAAAAAAGGTGACATACTGGATGTCGGTGAACGATCCATCTCTGTACGTCAACTGCAGACGTGCGGTATAACTCTGTGGAACAGTCGGTTGCACATAAACGCGGAATGGTGCAGCCTTGTTACTCACGCTGTCGAGCGTCCCGAGAGACGCAATGGGAAAAGTTCCCTGGACCACCGTGATGTAACGCGTATCCGTGCTGGTGAGTTGTACGGTTGCGCCTGATGATGTCGGCGCCAGGAAGTTCCTGAAGGAACAAACGAGGTTCAGCGTCTCCGTTGGCTCAGCGACACCGTTGCCATTTCCACCTGGGGAATCGTTGACGACATACGACTGCAATCGAACTGAGGGATAGCTGAAATCTGTGACTGCCCGGAGGGCGTTGATGCGCCCATGGCCGAGTCGCCCTGCAAGACCCGGATTTGATGCGTCAATGTTGTCGCAGGTGACCCGCACTTGCTCGCCGGCCTGAATTGCCGTGAAGTTCGGCTTTGTTGATTTCACGAGGGCGGCGAGTGCTGCAGCAAGAGGGCTGGCCATCGATGTGCCGTCCAAATATCCATATCCAGTAGGAAAGACCATCGTGCTCAAGATGAATTCTCCTGGTGCGCACACGTCGAGGTAGTCCCCGTAGTTGGAAAATGTGGACCGCCTATCAGACTGATCTGCTGTCGACGCCACACTGAGAACACTTCTGCACGAAGCGGGAGACTGAAATCCATCGGAACTGTCGTTTCCGGCTGATGCTACCACCAGAGCTCCACGTTGAGTGGCGAAGTCGACGACGTCCTGCTCGGCCTGAGATCCGCCGCGCGACCCCCAGCTGCAGTTGATGACTTTTGCTCCCATCGTCGCGGCGTAGACAATACCCATATCCCCCGCGAGAATGACCTCAGCATAATCATCGGAAGCGACCTTGACAGGCAAAATCCTGCATTTGTGAGCAAGAGAAGCGATGCCGATGCCGTTGTTGGTGACCGCAGCAGCGATGCCGGCCACGTGAGTTCCATGGGTGCCGTCGTAACTAGTCGGGGCAGGATCGTTGTCCCCTGGCGTGGTCAAGGGATTGTAGGTTGCATAACTGGCTCCGGCAAAATCCCAACCATGCCAATCGTCAACATATCCGTTTCCATCATCATCTTTTCCGTTCGACCGCTTATCGCCCGAAGCATCAATACCTGTCTCTCCTGAATTCACCCAGATGTTAGCAGCGAGGTCTGGGTGGGTCCAAGCAACACCACAGTCAACAATGGCGATCACGACGGTTGAGTCCCCTTCCGTGTAATTCCATGCGGTCTGCGCGTTGATTTTCGAAAGTCCCCACTGGGAACCGAGCAACGGATCATTGGGTGTGAAAGCTCCCTCTTTGGAGACACGACTTATGAACCAGGGCTCGGCGTACTGTACCTCTGGTAGCTGGGAAAGCTCCTCTGAAATAGTGAAGGGGTCATTCGGGGATGAGTAGCGCACAGCATAGAGTTGCGAGAGATCGATATCGCCAACCTTTTTCGCGGTGGCTGTTGGGTACAATTGAGCAGTGGAGACACCCATCACACGTGAAAGCACTCGGTCAATGGAAGTAACACCGAAGGCTGTCTTAGAGAGACTTGTGGTCGCCTGGGGCATCATTTTGACAATAACGACACCGGGAAGGTACTCACTGTTGGACCGGTTTTTCAGGACTACCCCCGGCACTCCGTCAAGGGGCAGATGCTTGGTGACCCGGAGTCCCTTCTGTGCGCCTCCGAAAGCAGCATGAGAAATACCAGACAAAACAACCAACAAGACAACCAACATCTTCACGATCTGTCGCATGATCCTCCTTCAGGAGTATTCCCTCTATAGAACACTATCTGAGGGGTTCGCGTTTCTGCGTCGAGAAATGTATGGACAAAGGGAAAGGGAAGCAAGAAAAGAAAGGTTTCTGATGGAACCTAACCTCTTGTCACCTTAACGGTTATGGCGACGACAAGGGGAATTCATTGGGAGGAAACTTCCCGAGCGTGCGGGCGGACGATGTCAAAGCCATGATGAAGACTGTTTCTCGGAAGAAATCAAAGACGACGTAAACTGCGCGTTGAAGACTGAGAGGGCAAAACGAAAACCCCGGTGATCGCACCGGGGCTTTTGCTTTTTTGTGAGACGCATTCCCTGTGACATTAGACTTTGAAAGGGGAGCCGATGTAGTGCCTCAACCGTTTCGCCAGAAGTGTTCCGTCAACAGGTTTGGTCAAGAACTCGCTTGCGCCACAGCCTGCCGCGTCTGAGGAATCAGACTCGCTGTGAAGAGCTGTAACAATAATGACGGGGAGTTTCTTCGTCTTCACATTGGCCCGGATGCGCCGGCATGTCTCGAACCCGTTCAGGCCCGGCATCATCAAATCGAGCAGGACCATATCCGGAGGTTCTTTGTCAATTTTGTCGAGAGCCTCCTGTCCGTTCGATGCAACGTCGTAATCGTATCCTGCATTCGTAATGTGTCGCTGAAGTACCGAAACCATGATCGATTCGTCGTCAACGATCAAGACCGTCTTGCGCCGTTCGGTAACCATCGTGCCCCCTTTTTGTTGATCATGACTAGGAGCCCGGACGAAAACCCACTATTGGTTCCGCTCTCTGAATCCCGCTTATGAGCGGAATCCAAGAGCGGGACCACAAAGACAGTAAGGCACAAAGAAAAAGCAGAGAAAAAGGTTTTCACACGCCTTGGTGTCTTCGCGACTTTCCTGCCCGCCCAAGAGAACTAAGTTGGCAGGCGGGGTGGCACCGCTTCTCGACCGACCCTCAAATACAAAGCTATGAAAGACGAGCTTGAATAACAAGGGCCGGTCGCGAACCCTGTCGTGTAGCGTAATCACTGCAAACGTCGTCTGACGGGTTGTCAACCCGTCAGACAATGCTTTGATAATGTGACTATTCCGGGCTATATTATGACAATTCTGAATGCAGCATAATGTTGCACACAACGAGGATTATGGGCGAGACAAAATCCTCTCTCATCTCGAAACTGAATCCAGCGGTCCCCCGATATTATCTCTTCGGACTCGCGGGAGCGTTTTGGACGTTTGCCGGTCTGTTGCTCTGTGCACGGGCAATCGTCTGGCTCAACGCTTTTCCCCTCAGCATCGAACTTGCTCTGGGAACCACAAGCATTGCGATTGCCATCGTTGGTTATCTTTATCTTTTTGTCAAGGTCGTGCAGAAAAACATCGACCGTATCGGACAACTTCCGGAGAATGCATGTATGTTTGCTTTCATCGCTTGGCCGGGATATTTCATGATTGCGTTGATGATAACGATCGGCATAACGCTCCGGAATACTTCGATGCCGAAATACCTGCTGGCGGTGCCGTACACTGCGATGGGAGTCATTCTCCTCATCGGCAGTGCAAGGTTCTTCCGTCAATTTGCTGCCTCGATGGCTCACCGCAAGAGCTAACCTGCATTTCCTTCGTGCATCAAGAGAGCGTTCTTCATATCTTCTGCCATCACCAGATCATCCGTCACGGTTCATTCAGATGAAGACTTCGAAATCCCTCGTCGCATTGTCTCTTTTCTTCTCCCTGCTTTCTGGGTGCGGCAGCCTGCGCACGGTCGGCATCAAAACGAAAACGAGCACCGCGGAAAAAATAGCCGAATTCAAATCTGATGTCGCAGCAAAGAAGTTTTCGTTTGAACTACCGCCACGCACCCGCATCGACACCGTAAAAGTCGATACGGAGAAAAAGGTGGTGGAAATTCATTTCAGCGAGCCGTTCTCCTACGTTGCCTATCGCATGGAGAATGTGAAAGAGATTTACCGCCGGATTCAATCATATTTCGCCGACTCTTTTGAGGGCTACGAGTTTTCGGTGCTCACACTCCGGCGTCCCATTGAACAGCTTGTCCCAAACTATTTTCGTGAGGATCGGTCTGTATATGATAGGTCTAGGCTCCCTGTCGCGAAGAAAGAACGGCCGCTTCCGATTGTGCAGAACGTCAGCAAGCCGGTCATGCCGGAAAAGGGGTTATTCAATCGCAATATTGGGCTCTGGAACAGCCATGGCTGGTACTACAATAGAGAGCTTGACCGATGGGAGTGGCAGCGTCCCCGCATATTCTCGGGGGTTGAAGACCTCATTCCCACCTCGTTCGTTCTTCCGTACCTCGTACCGATGCTTGAGAACGCGGGTGCCAATGTCTTTTTGCCCCGCGAACGCGATATCCAGATAAACGAAGCAATTGTTGATAACAATAGTCCGTCGACGGGCTATTCGGAGCGCGTTTGGGGAAAAGCACGATGGGCGAGCGGATTGAGCCAGGGTTTTGCGATCGGGAATCCTCCGTACAATTCCGGTGTCAACCCGTTTCGGCTGGGAACACATCGGATCGTAGAATCGGACACCGTACCGACCGCGTCGGTGTCGTGGGCTCCGCGGATCCCTGAAAGCGGTGAATACGCCGTCTACATTTCATACTGTTCATATGACAAGAGCGTTGATGATGCACGCTATACTGTTCACCACCTCGGAGGCACAACAAAGTTTGTCGTGAATCAGAACATTGGCGGAGGGACCTGGATCTATCTCGAACATTTGCCTTTGCTGCCGGAAAGAATGTTGAAAGAGGAGGTGTTACGTTGACGAACAAGAGCCGGACGCGTGGGAGCATCCTCTCGGCAGATGCTGTGCGGTTCGGCGGCGGAATGGGGGTCATCGCCCGCAACGGAAAGACCGGTGGCAGACCGAAGTATGTGGAGGGGAGCAGATACTACCTTCAGTTTGCCGGGATGCCTGATACGCTCGTCTACAATTTCTCGAAAGACGCAAACGACTATCGCGATGATTACCAGAGCCGGGCTGAATACCTCAACTATCTTACGGGCGCACCCTGCGGACCAAACGGAAATCGCGACGAAAAAGGTCTTGGCATTCCCATCGATCTCTCTATGGCGTTTCACACCGACGCCGGAATATCGAGCAGCGATACCACAATCGGCACCCTTTCCATTTATAGCATCTCGGACGCGAGACGCGGAACAGTTTTTCCAGACAGTGTCTCCCGACTGGCGAACCGCGACCTGGCAGATCTCGTTCAAACTCAGATCGTGAATGATGTCCGGGCCAAGTACGACCCCATATGGCAGCGCCGACAGCTAAGAAACGCAGACTACGCCGAAGCCGTGCGGCCGAACATGCCCGCGCTTCTCCTCGAACTGCTTTCTCATCAAAACTATCTCGACATGAAGTTCTTCCTCGATCCGAGATTCCGATTCGATGTTGCGCGTGCGATCTACAAAGGGATGCTTCGTTTTCTGGCGACCGAATATGCAGTTCCGTATGTTGTTCAGCCATTGCCAGTGACGCACTTTGCGGCGGAACTTGATGCGCGTGGCAGCGCAGTGTTGCGATGGAAACCTCGACTGGATCCGCTGGAGCCAACTGCCAAACCAACTCGTTATGTCGTCTACAAACGCATCGGAGAAGGCGGTTTCGATAACGGCACGCTGGCTGATTCAGCTGGCATGGTGGTCGCGAATCTCACGCTCGGCGCAATCTACAGTTTCAAAGTCACAGCTCTTAACGAAGGCGGGGCGAGCTTTCCTTCCGAAATTCTCTCCGTCTGCCGTCAGTCCACGGGAAGCAAACCTGTGCTTATCGTCAATGGCTTTCACCGGATCTCCGGGCCCGGCGTTGTGGAGTCCAGTTCGTTTGAGGGATTCCTCAGTGCTCTCGATCGCGGGGTACCGGATCGCTACGATCTCGGTTTCACAGGCGAACAATATGACTTCGACCGGTTGTCGCAGTTCCGTTCCAACGACGGACCGGGACATGGAGCCAGCTTTGCAGACAACGAAGGCAAGGTCATCGTTGGCAACACATTCGATTATCCTTTCATCCATGGGTCGGCGCTCAAGGCTTGTGGTCTTTCGTTCTCATCGGTGAGCAGCGATGCATTGATGGACTCAATGGTCGGTCTCAACAACTATCAATTTGTTGACCTCATACTGGGAAAAGAAAAAGAAACGCACTGGCCAAAATCGTTTGGGGATTCAGTCAATCAGGTTCAGTTCAGAACAATTCCCACGAAGATGCAACAGATCATCCGAGAATACTGCAATCATGGTGGGAATCTCTTTCTTTCAGGATCCTATGTCGGGGCAGATCTGTTCTCGCATCCGAAGGAAGATAGCACCAGCATCAAATATGCATGGAAGGTGCTGCATTTTGATTGGTCAACTGGCCATGCGTCGCGGTCTGGCGTGGTGTATTCTGCAAACTCCTCACTGCTTCCGCGAAACAAGGAACTCTCTTTTAATGTCAACCTCCGACGTGACATCTACACTGTTGAATCTCCCGATGCCATTATACCGTCCGGCGGAAGCGAACAACTCTTGCGATATGCGGAGAATCAATTTGGGGCAGCGGTGGGGTATCGCAAAAGCTACGGCCTTGTGGTCATGGGATTTCCGTTTGAGACGATTATCGACCCGGCTGTCAGGACAGAACTTATGCGTGGAGTACTGAGGTATCTGAAGATTCCAAACAATTGATTTTAGAAGAATATTCTCTAGATTCATCTGCACAACTCTTCCAGTCTGCCTGTGTCCGCATTCTTTTCGTCCAACGAGTGGGAGCCAGCTCCTCGATGAACGCATTCCACGCTGGCAGCATCCAGCTGGGGGATGAATGAGATCGGCTTGTACAGTGCACACCTGCTTGGTACGTGTCGGATGGGAATCGACCCGAAACGTTCGGTTATCGATGAACATTGTTAGACACACGATGTGAAAGGGTTGTTCGTGATTGACGGAAGCGTCACCCCCACGTCCCTCGGCGTCAATCCCCAGGTCACAATTCTGGCCATCGCGGAGAAAAGCGCTGAGTGGATTGACAGAAACTTCACAGACATAAAGGCTCGGTGACGACGGGCTTGACTGTTGGCGTCTTGTTTACTACGATGGTTGTGTACTCTTTGGCTCAGAGAGCCTCCTCCACACCATGCATTTTGTACTCTCAATTCGGACCCATTGTTCATCAAACCACTGAAAGGGAATTCTCATGAAGACCACTTTGCATCGATTGATCCAACCCTGCGCTCTCGTGGTTTTGATTGTTGTGGCTTCTTCGGCGCAAGGACTTCACTGGAAGACGACAACAACAGCCATGGGCAAAGAGATGCAGAATGAGTTCTTTTTTATGCCGAAGATGGTCAAAACTGTCTCTGAAGATGGCGAGGTGCTTCTTCTCCGAGTTGATAAGAAAATGATATACACTGTTGATGCGAAGGAGAAGCAATATTCGGAAACGACATTCAATGAAGCTGATACACTGATGGCCAGAACGGTCAAAAAAATGAATGCTACTTCTGAGAAGATGAAGGAGCAATTCAAGAACATGCCGGAAGCCCAGCGGAAGATGATGGAGCAAATGATGGGTGGAGCAGAAAGTGAGGTACCGGCTGTCACAAAGAACACCGGCGAGAAAAAGGACATTGCCGGATATAACTGCACCAAGTATATCATTATGCAGGAAGAAAAGGAGCTGGTGACAGTCTGGGCAACGCAAGATATCAAGGAGTTTGCCGGGATGCGGAAGGACTTCGAGGAATTCTCGAAGCGCATGACGGGACGGATGCCCGGAATGGCTGCTGCTTCCGCAGAGCTCATGAAGTTACCGGGATTCGCCATGGAAACGCAATTCGGGACGATGATGACCCAGGCTGTAACGAGCATGGAGAAGAAGACAACCCCGGCTTCGGAATACGAAATCCCGTCTGGATACACAAAGGTGAAGTCAAAGTGGCAGGAAGAACTTGAGAAGGTCGATGAAAAGGAGTAGCAATGTAATCTTGATGATGAGGCTCTCTCTTGAGCCAATCAGATCGTACGTCTCTTTCGTAAGGCCTTTGACGTTCTTCTGAATAATCATACGTGACACTGAGCGGGTACAACACTCCCGCAGAATAGATTCCTGTCGCAACGGTCAGGTGACGATGACCTTACACAAGAACCCGCAGCACGTTCTGCACAGATAGCGCCTGCGGGTTCTTTGTTTTCTGTGTGCTCATGGGGGAAGCACTCATCATAGCCCTGAAAGGAGGCTGCTATGATACTAAAACAACTGGTCGACTTCCTGGATACCAACGACGTCAAGTACGTCAACATCACACATTCCACAGCCTTTACAGCTCAGGATGTGGCGGAATCCGCTCACATCTCCGGCAAAGAGATGGCAAAGACTGTCATTGTGTGGATGGATGGAGCCATGGCAATGGTTGTATTGCCGGCATTCTCCATGGTGGATTTCAACAAGCTGAAAGGAGCTATCGGGGCCAAGAGCATCGAGCTCGCCAGCGAATCGGAATTCAAAGACCGCTTCCCTTCCTGCGAAATAGGTGCTATGCCGCCGTTCGGCAACCTCTTTGCTATGAAGGTGGTGGTCGATGCAATGCTCGCGGAAGACAAAGAATTTGCCTTCAATGCAGGTACGCATCATGAGCTCATAAGAATGTCGTATGCGGATTATGAGCGACTCGTGAAGCCGACCATGGCGTCGTTCGCATTTCAGAAGAAATAGAATTCCTCATGCCAACACTCTGTCCTCGCCCTCAAACAGGAGGGTGAGAAAGGAACTGCGTATGCGCAAGCTCCACGGGTCTCTGTTACTTGTTTTCGTTCTCTCGTTGAACCTCTCCCATGCTCAACAACAGCCAACAGTACTCATCGCCTATTATAGTGTGAATGGGCACACGAAATCAATGGCGGACGCTGTCGCAAAAGGCGCACGAGCTGTCAAAAACGTAACTGTAAAAGTCATGACGGTTGGTGAAGTGAAAAAGGATGATCTCATTAGCGCCGATGCCATCATCGTGGGAAGCCCGGTCCACAATGCCAATGCAACTCCGGAAGTAGTGAAGTTCATTGCCAGCTGGCCGTTCGCCGGAGCTCCGCTGTTCAACAAGATCGGCGCCGTGTTCGTCACGGCGGGTGGAATCTCTGCCGGCGAAGAGCTAACGCAGATGAACATCCTCCATTCGATGCTGCTCTTTGGGATGGTCGTCGTTGGGGGCGAAGATTGGACGTCTGCATTCGGAGCCTCAGCCATAACATCCGAAAAACCTTTTGGTGAAACGCAGAAGAATGTTGTCGTGGCAGATCAGTTTCTCAAGAAAGCGGAGGGACTAGGCAAACGGGTTGCTGAACTGGCCGTCCGCCTGAAGCACAGTCGCTAGTGTGTTTTGGCGCGAGAGTTGTTCCTGAGTGAAGTTGATGCACAGGTTCCACTGATTCCCAAAAAAGACAAAGTTGAATTGTCCATCAGCGCGGTGTGTGTGCGACCAGCCCGTAAATTCCAACCAATGTGGATTCGTGAAGATTGGGACCTTCGATTTCTTCAAACTCCTTTATGAACTCAGAAAAGAGAATGCGTTTAGGCTTCGGACTAATCTTCTCTTTGAAATCTGTGAGAAATACGAGTGCTTCACGCTTTCGCTTCGCTTTTGTCGACTTCCAGTGTGTTCGACCTCCGTCTCTGAATATAACATACCAGAAACCGTTGGAGCGCTTGAATAGAAAGAGGCTAGTGATATTCATTTTGTCACTCCTTTTTTTTGCGTCCATTAGTGTAGTTGAATAGGTTACCACGTTCCGTCCATTCGCTACCCAAAGGCTTCACCCGCGTACGATAATCAATTTCGCAGAGGGAGAATCATCCCGATTCTCGTTCTAGGTGTCATCCGAGAAGATCACTACCGTCCATTCGAACCTGCCCCCGTTAAACATATATGGCTTAAGCAGATGCGTGGTTTTTCACCGTTTTTTCAATATACCGAGTTTCCGGTATTGACATTGCACCCCTGCCCAGATAGATTCTGAGCAAGTGTGATAGGCTCGCGACTCGCCTGTCTTCATCTCTCGCAAAAATCCATTACATTCGCTGCAAAGTTTATGTCTGTGACTCATCAGCTCGAAGATAGCCTGACTGTTCCAAATTCTTGAGCGAAATGCCCTCGTACCACATCAGCGAATCAAAAACGCGATATAGCATCATCGATCCCCAGGTCAAGAAAGCTGGATGGAATCTCTCCGAGCGTGCGCAGGTCGCATTCGAGATTCTCGTCGCAGAATATGACGGCTCAGTTTCAGAGAGCTTCGCCGACTACTTCGTCCACAGTACCAAAACACGATGAACCAGAACGCTGAGCAAAGAGCCCGTGACAACATCGACAAGCAACTCCAAGCTTGCGGTTGGGCAGTTCAGGACAAATCGAAAATCAACCTCTCGGCCGCCATTGGCGTTGCAGTGCGAGAGTACATGACCGACGTCGGTCCGGCTGATTACATCCTCTTCGTTGACAAGAAACCTGTTGGCGTTATTGAAGCGAAACGCGAGGAAGAAGGAGTGAAGCTGACCTCGCATGAAGACCAATCTTCTGATTATGCCACAAGTAAGCTGAAGTTCCTGAAGAATGATCCGCTTCCATATGTGTACGAGAGCACCGGGGAGATAACGCGTTTTACTGATTATCGGGACCCAAAACCACGCTCACGGCCGGTGTTCACCTTCCACAAACCCGAGACATTTCGTGAGTGGCTCAAGCAGCCAAAGTCCCTCCGTGGCAGATTGCTTGATCTACCTCCGTTGCTGACCCAGGGTCTACGCGAGTGCCAAACCAAAGCAAGCAACAATCTTGACGTTTCGTTTAAAGACAATAGGCCGAAAGCGTTGCTTCAAATGGCAACCGGGTCAGGGAAGACCTACACAGCGATTACAGTCATCTACAGGCTTCTGAAGTTCGCGGGTGCAAAGCGCATTCTGTTTCTCGTGGACACGAAAAACCTGGGTGAACAGGCTGAACAGGAATTTATGGCCTATGTACCAAGTGACGACAATCGATTGTTTACAGAGTTATACAATGTGCAACGGTTGAAATCGAGCTACGTTGCGACCGATTCCCAAGTCTGCATCAGCACGATACAGCGGCTCTATTCCATCCTGCAGGATAAAGAACTTGACGAATCTGCCGAAGAGGAAAATCCAGCGGAAAGGAATTGGCAGCCGGCAGCACCGATGCCAGTAGTATATAGTAAACACCTGCCGATTGAGTTCTTTGACTTCGTGGTGATCGACGAATGTCACCGAAGCATCTACAATCTCTGGAAGCAAGTGTTGGACTATTATGATGCCTTTCTTGTCGGTTTGACGGCGACGCCAGACAATCGGACATTCGGATACTTCAATCAGAACATCGTGAGCGAGTATTCACATGAAGATGCGGTCGCCGACGGCGTAAACGTCGGATTCAACACATTCTTGATTGAAACGAGCATCACGAAGAGAGGCGCGGTGGTCTGGAAGGGTGAGTATGTGGATTTTCGCGAAAAGCTCACTCGAAAAAAACGCTGGGAGCAGGTGGATGAGAATGTTGCCTACGCTCCTCGTGAGCTGGATGATGAAGTCGTAAACCCGAACCAGATCAGGGTTGTCATCAGTGCGTACAGAGACCATCTGCCAGAAATATTCCCGCATAGGACTGAAGTGCCCAAAACACTCATTTTTGCAAAAAGCGACAGCCACGCAGATGACATCATTCAAATTGTGAGGGAAGAGTTTGCAGAAGGAAACAAGTTCTGCAAGAAAATCACGTACACCGCGGACGACCCAAAATCCACGCTTGCGCAATTCCGAAACGATTATTATCCCCGCATCGCCGTTACGGTGGACATGATTGCCACCGGCACCGATGTGCGGCCTCTGGAGTGTCTCATCTTCATGCGCGATGTCAGGAGTCGCAACTACTTTGAACAAATGAAAGGGCGCGGAACCCGGATTATCTCCTTGGATGATCTCAAGAAGGTGACGCCTTCAGCGCAATACACAAAAGATCATTTCGTTATCGTCGATGCGGTTGGTGTGAGCAAATCGCTCAAAACGGATAGCTGTCCCCTTGAACGCAAGCCCGGCATATCCCTGAAGGACTTGCTGGCGGCAGTGGCTGTGGGAGCGAGGGATGAAGACCTGTTCTCGACGCTGGCAAACAGACTGGTCCGATTGGGAAGGCAGATCACCGAAAAGGAACACGCGCTTTTCATCGAAAAGGCACGTGGTAAGACCATCACAAAGGTGGTGAAGGAACTACTGAACGCCTACAACCCCGACACCCTTGAGGAAATCACAGCGAAAATACAGACCGAAAAGTCGGGCGCTTCCCGCGATGAAATCGAGTCTGCTATCCAGAGCGCGCACTCTGATATCATAGAACAAGCTGCCGTCACTTTTACGGGAGATTTGAACACCTTCATCGAGAATGTGCGCAAGGTACACGAGCAGGTTATTGATATTATAAATCCTGACAAGGTGGAATATGCCGGATGGCAGGAACACTCTAAGGAAGACGCATCTGCACTTGTGAAGGATTTTACCACATGGATTGAGGCGCACAAGAACGAGATTACAGCGCTGCAAATATTCTACGGCCAACCATACCGCAGACGTGAACTGACCTACGCAATGGTGAGGCAGTTGGTGGAGCTCTTACGAGCCGACAAGCCCCCTCTTGCCCCGTTGCGTGTCTGGCAGGCGTATGAGCAATTGGAGCAGGTAAACGGCTCGCCCAAGAATGAGTTGATTGCCCTGGTCTCACTAGTCCGACGTGTATGCGGTATTGATACTGCACTCACTGCATACGACAAGACCGTGGACAGAAACTTCCAGGCATGGGCGTTTAAGAAGCAGGCCGGAGCTCTGAAGTTTACCGAAGAGCAAATGCAATGGCTGCGGATGATAAAGGACTATGTTGCCACCTCGTTTCATATTGAGAAGGACGATTTTGATCTCAGTCCATTCAATGCGGAAGGCGGACTTGGCAAGGTGTGGCAACTCTTTGGCGAGCAGACTGAGAGTATCATTCAAGAACTGAACGAAGCGTTGGCGGCGTAAAGTGATTAAGAACTCCCATACTCAGAATGGACTTCCTGATGGATGGATAGAATCCAAATTGCGAGATGTGTGCGAAGTCTTAGATAGTCAAAGGTCTCCTATCAATTCTGAGGAAAGGCAAAAGAGGATTGCTGGAAAATCGCAGAGTGAGCTCTTTCCATACTTTGGAGCGACTGGACAAGTGGGTCATATCGATGACTTCTTGCTTGATGGAGAATTCGTTCTTCTTGGGGAAGACGGGGCTCCGTTCTTGGAACCATTTAGAAACAAGGCTTACCTCGTTAAGGGAAGGATCTGGGTTAACAATCATGCTCATATTTTAAGGGCCTTTGCCTCCAACAAATTCCTCTGTCACTATCTGAATCAAGTCAACTACAGGGATTTTGTTACTGGAACGACTCGACTGAAGCTCAATCAGTCGAGGATGAATGAAATACCTGTTCTTGTGCCTCCGCCTCCCGAACAACACCGCATCGTAGAAAAAATCGAAGCCCTCTTCAGCGAGTTGGATAACGGCATCGAGCAACTCAAGAAAGCACAACAGCAACTGAAAGTTTACCGCCAGGCCGTGCTCAAGTGGGCGTTTGAAGGGAGGCTCACGGATGACAATGTTGTGGATGGGGAATTGCCGAGAGGATGGAAGTGGAAACAATTGCAAGAGATTACTTCAAGGCTTGGTGATGGATTACACGGGACTCCTGTCTATTCGATAAACGGTGGTTATCATTTCATCAATGGCAATAATTTGTCCGAAGGGAAAATTGTATTGAAGGACAATACCAAAAGAGTGTCTTATGCCGAGTATGAAAAGCATAAAAAGAACCTAAATGACAAAACGATTTTAGTTTCAATAAACGGAACATTGGGAAATACCGCATTTTATGGCGGCGAGAAAATCATCCTCGGCAAGAGTGCTTGCTATTTCAATGTCACAAGTGAAGTGGACAAGCACTACCTGAGATATTTACTAACAGGTCAACGATTTCTCAACTATGCTCATAGAACAGCGACAGGAAGCACGATAAAAAATGTTTCATTGAAATCAATGAGAGCATTTCAAGTCCCATTGCCCCCAACAACTGAAGAGCAAAGGACAATAGTTCAGGAGATCGAAAAACGACTTAGTGTATGCGACAAGTTAGAAGAAACCATCACCGAGAGCTTAAAACAAGCAGAAGCCCTGCGCCAGAGCATTTTGAAGAAAGCGTTCGAAGGAAAACTCGTCCCGCAAGATCCGAAGGATGAACCGGCGAGTGTGTTGTTGGAAAGGGTAAATGGAGAAAAAAGTAGTGGCAAGCCGGAGAACAAGAAGAGTTCGGTGACATGAGCAAGAAGCAACCACATATTGCGAAACTCAGAATAGCTGTTGTCTCCACGATTTATGGTTTTGAAGACCAGTTGGAACAGGTATGTTCTACGCTGCAAGGCTATGGCTACGAAGTCTGGAACTCGCATTTCAAGACTCTCCCGGTCGACCCCGCGAAGTCCAATACGGAAAACTGCCTCAAGGCGGTGGAAGCTTGCGACCTTCTATTCGGTATCATCCGTCCTGTCTATGGGACGGGAGTCATTGCCCCTCTATCCATCACACACCAGGAAATGTTGAAAGCAATAGAACTCAAAAAGCCCAGGTGGTTTATTGCTCATAGGGACATAAGCATAGCCAGGCAATTGTTAAAGCAATATATGTTCGATGCCGGCAATCAACCCAACCCGGCATTTGTCTATCAACCCACCAAAGTGATAGACGATATTCGAGTCATACACCTCTATAACGATACCATTTTAAACAATGTGCCGCCGGCTGAGCGCATAGGACATTGGGTAGATGAATATTTCCGCTTAGGAGATATTCTCAAATGTGTTGCAACACAGTTCGAGAATGTTGAGAGAGTGAGGGGCATTGTGGAACAAATGAAACAGCAAACACCATGAAGCGAGAACAGTTGATACGGGATCTGATTCGCCAGGGCGAAAGCGAACAGCTCGAACTAAAAGCGGAGGTTCGCAATGAAGTCATTGCCAAGACTATCTGCGGCTTTCTCAATGGTGAAGGCGGCCAGGTTGTGGTTGGCGTAACGGGTGAGGGCAAAGTCGTTGGGGTAAAGAATGCAGAAAGGACAGAATCAGAACTGCAGCGCTATTTGATTGACACTATTGTCCCCGAGGCACCTGTCACGGTCTCAACCGAGCAAGTCGGCGACAAAGACATTCTCCTGGTAAAGGTATGGGGCGGTTCCAGGAAGCCGTATGTGTTTGGCGGTTCCATTTTCTATCGCAGAGGAAGCCAGACCGTTGCAGCCACTTCAAGAGAGATTTCAGACTTGATTCAGACGCGTCAACAAACCGATGCCCTCTGGGAACGCCAACCCGCGCTGCGGGTTGAAGTCGATGATCTTGACCTCGAGGAAATCCGTAACACCATTCGCCACATTAATGAGTCCGGTAGAGGCAAGACACTCTCCGACGACATCCCGGAGTTTTTGTCCTATCATGGTTTGTACCAAAACGGGCACGTGAGCAATGCCGCTGTAGTATTGTTTGGCAAAGAACCGGCGCGTTTTATTCCACAAATCTGCGTTCGGTTCTCAGTTTTCGCTAGCGGTAAGACGGGCTCTTCGTTCAGCGAAGACCGCGTCCTCGAGGGTAATCTCTTCAAGAACATCGAAGAAATTCAAGACCTTTTTAAGAAGCATATTGCTTTCAGAAGTAAGTTTGACAAGACCCAATGGCAAAGGACAGACGGCTTTCTCTATCCGATGGATGCACTACGAGAAGGTGTGCTGAATGCGCTGGTGCACCGCGATTATTCCAACGTTTCCGGAACAGCTTCTGTCTTTGTTTTTCCGGACAAAATAGAAATAAGCAATTATGGCAGATTGCCTCATGAGATTACGATAGCAGATTTGAGGCGGAACCATTATTCGCTGCCTCATAACCCTGATATTGCCCAGATGTGTTTCTTGAAGGGTTATATTGAGAAAATAGGTAGAGGCACGTTGAAGATTATTGAAGCATGTAAGAGTGCCGGCTTAAAAGAACCTGTTTGGAGCACTGAAGCTTCTTCTATAAAACTCACGTTCTTCAGTAACGTCAAGATTGCGCCCCGCAGTAGGCAAGCAGAGGGGGGAATAACCGGGGGGGTAAGCAAGGGAGTGTTAGCCAGTGTTGAGGGAGTAATTGAGGGAGTAACTGAGGGAGTAAGTGAGGATGTAAAAGACAAAATTAAAGAGATTCTTCTCGTTGTATACAAAAACGAAGGCCTCAGAATTCCGGAAATTGCCCACAAAACTGAGACACCAATTAAAAGCGTTGAGAGATATGTCAAACAACTGAGGCTTGCCGCATTGATAGAGTTTAGAGGTGCGCCAAGAACTGGCGGCTATTTTATCACAAAGAAGGCGGCGGCGAAAATTAGTAAAAGCAAATGAGGACTGTGTTGGTCGGAACCGGCAGAGGGGAAAAGGGGTCACAAGGGGCTCAAAGGAATCATGCGACGAAGAAGATGAAAAAGAACAAAGAGTGGACGAAGAAAGCATGATGTCGTCATCGTCCTCCTCCCCGTTATCATCCTCGTCGCCACCATCGTCCTCATCGACGGCGGCGGCATCGGCAGCACGGTCGCATTCATAAACAATGGAATACAACTTGGACAACAACAGCGCAAGCATTATTTCTAAAGTCTGGAGTTTCTGTAACACGCTTCGTGATGATGGAGTGGGCTACGGAGATTACCTGGAGCAACTCACGTATCTGCTTTTCCTCAAAATGGCGGATGAGTACTCCAGGCCCCCGTACAGCAGGCGTCTGCCTGTTCCCAAAGAATACAACTGGGAAAGCCTTGTATCGAAACGTGGCGCTGATCTCGAATTGCATTACACTACCTTACTCAGGGAATTAGCGCAGCAGAAAGGAATTCTCGGACAGATCTTCACCAAAAGCCAGAACAAGATACAAGACCCGGCAAAGCTCTACAAGCTTATCGACATGATCAACCTGGAAAGCTGGGTTGTGATGGGGGCCGATGTAAAGGGGGACATCTACGAAGGTCTGCTGGAGAAGAATGCCGAAGACACAAAGAGCGGCGCCGGACAATACTTCACACCACGGGCGCTCATCAAGGCAATGGTGGAATGCATCCGGCCTGAGCCGATGAAAACCATCGCCGATCCGGCGTGCGGCACAGGTGGTTTCTTTCTGGCGGCATATGACTACATCGTGAAGAACAACCAACTGGACAAAGCGCAGAACCAGTTTCTGAAATTCACAACCTTCTATGGGAATGAGATTGTGGCAGGAACCAGACGGCTTGCGTTGATGAATCTGTTCCTCCATAACATCGGCGATATTGATAGCGACAATTTCATTTCCCCCGCCGATGCACTCATCGCAGATTCCGGTGTGCGCGCGGATTATGTGCTGGCAAATCCGCCGTTCGGAAAGAAGAGCAGCATGACCTTCACGAACGAGGAAGGGGAACAGGAAAAGGAAGATCTCACGTACAATCGTCAGGATTTCTGGGCTACAACGGGCAATAAACAACTCAACTTCGTACAACACATCCGTACAATGCTCAAAACAACCGGTCAGGCAGCGGTTGTTGTTCCGGACAATGTCTTGTTCGAAGGCGGTGCAGGGGAAACCGTGCGAAAGAAACTGCTCGAAACCACTGACCTTCATACCATCTTGCGCTTGCCAACAGGCATCTTCTACGCCAATGGTGTAAAGGCGAACGTAATATTCTTTGATGCGAAGCCAGCTTCCAAAGAGCCCTGGACGAAAGAGATTTGGTATTACGATTACCGCACAAACGTTCACCACACGCAGAAAAAGAACCCGATGCGATTGGACGATCTCCGGGATTTCATTGAATGCTATCGTCCTGCCAACAGGCACAAACGAAAAGAAACGTTCGACACAAAGACAAATCCCGACGGTCGCTGGAAAAAATTCACGCACGACGAGATCATCAACCGCGATAAAACGAGCCTTGATATCACCTGGCTAAAGGACAAGAGCCTTACCGACCTGGATTCCCTGCCCGACCCCGATGTTCTTGCCGGAGATATCATTGAAAATCTCGAGGCTGGTCTGGCGAGCTTCAGAGCGATTATGGCTTCGATAAATGGGAAGAAATCCTAGGTGATGGGGCCGAGTGGGAGGCGTCCTCCGTTGGTTCGTACCCTCTGAACAGAGGGAAGCGATAAGCTCAAAATCTAAGAGTTCAACGTTGTACCGTTTGCATGGTTTAGTGTAGGCGGACTGCATCCAAGGTGATTGTCCGACCAGCAACAAGCGCCGAGCCGCGGCCACTGGTCTGTTAGTAGCAGAACCATCCTTAGGAGACGGCAAGAATTGAAGTACGACACCGAATATGAACTTGTCGAAAGATTCATCGGCGATCTTGCTCAAAGCAATTCTACTACCGATCAGTGGATTCTGCTTCGAGAGATGAAAAGCGATTGGGGAGTCGTGGACCTCCTAGCCATCAGATTCAACGGCGAGATGCTCGCGAAGAGACGCAATGAGATTCTTGGGCCCATGATAGTGCCGTTTAGTTCACTCGCGGCTTATGCGATGGTGTTTCTCATTGATCACCGAACAATGACTATTTCCGACCTGGGGTCCTTTCTGAAAGCCAAAAATGGTCGGTTAAGACAAGTGTTGGACCAGCTCATCGAGCGCAATCTAGTCATTCGCCATAAGACCGATTCAATTCGAGCTAGGGCGATTTCGACTACATTCATGATCAAGGACATTCTGGCGTTCGAAGCTAAGCTCTCGAAATGGCAAAGTGCGATCACTCAAGCAGAACGGCACCTCTGGTTTACCAACAGCTCATTCGTCGTGCTGCCGCATTTGTCTGCAAGCGTCTACGGCAAAGCTCTTGCTGCTTGCACTGATCGGGGGGTGGGACTTATTACATCGAATGAGTCGGGTTTGTTCAAAGTGGCAAAGGAGCCGCTCCACAAGGACCGAATTGAAAGCCACTTTGCTTGGAAAATCAACGAGTCTTTGGTGGATGGGAGCTTAATGAATGCAGCAATCCGTCCTTGATAGGTTGACCGCATCATTGCCGGACCTCAATGTAAGTTCGGAAATCAAGCGAGGCGGGCAGAAGGTCGTTTTTCGCGCTACCTACAGGGGCAATGTCAAAGCGGTATTCAAAGTGGTTATGCCACAAAGCTCGGAGGAGCGAGAACGCGCCCTTCGAGAAATTGCTATCACCTCTGAACTAGGCTCACCACTATTTGCGAGAATACACAGTTACGGAGAATTTGAGTATGACGATAACTCCGTAATCTATGTCATCGAGGAATTGATTCCCGGCAGCAATTTGCGCGACCTGATACAAGCAGCTACTCCCGGTCTGCTCCCGCACGGCGAGGCACGTCGCATAATCTCTTCGGTCTTGAATGCATTGGAGATGACCGAGGCTCGCAACCTCGTGCACAGGGACATCAAGCCGGAGAACATAATGGTCACCGAAGACAGAGTTGTACTTATTGATTTTGGGATTGCTCGGCATCTCGACCTTGCCTCCTTGACCAATACCTGGGCTCCATTCGGCCCCATGACACCAGGCTACGCGCCACCTGAGCAGGTGAGAAACGAAAAGCGGAGGATATCTATTCGGACAGACTTTTTCTCACTGGCAGTCGTGACCTATGAATTATTGACTGGCTTCAATCCATTCATAGCTGGCACCCGAACCGCAGGTGAGGCTA
Organism: Ignavibacteriales bacterium; assembly: GCA_026390585.1. Taxonomy (GTDB): domain Bacteria; phylum Bacteroidota; class Ignavibacteria; order UBA10030; family UBA10030; genus UBA9647. The sequence continues at coordinate 20,176 of JAPLFP010000201.1, forward strand.
TTCAGCGCGTGCTCACGTTCAATCCTCCTCATCTTTCGACATACGGCTACCACGAATCATTTGACCTCTTCGTAGGTTGCGCGATGTCCAAATACTGCAATCGACGGCCAGCGAATGTCGCGATGGCGAAGGCTCTCTTCGCACAAATCCAATGGGAGGCGTAATATGTTCCTACTTCAGCAAGGACACGGAATGCTTGGAAGGATCGAGCAATTCCTGGATGAGCATCCACATTCAGGGCTCATCATCTCACCGCGAATCTGTGAAAGAGATCAGTTGGAAAGGTACTTGCCTGGATTCAAAAGAGTGGCGAACGCTCAAATATTTTTCGATCCGCATTTCTATGAGCCTCGAACTGACCTGGTTCGCGTACTTTCATATCCGTACTTCGAGAACTACAACTTTCAGACGGCCATTTTCGATAGCCGGCAGTTCTGTGAGGAAGTAGTTTCGTATCAAGTGGACGCGCTAGACCTGGCAAATATCATCTTGCCAGGCAGGTACTCAAACGCGGTTACCGAAGCCTGGCTGGAAATGCAACGAGCATTCGCGGATGTTGGTGCAGCAGCAAGGCCCGCGAAAACTGTGTATTCGACTATCGCACTTGGGCCTGATGCGATACTGAACGTAGATAGCTGGAATCAGGTTTTGGATGAGGTGGTGAACTATCCAGTTGACGGCGTATATTTTGTGTTCGAACATCTGAACAACTCTTATTTCATGGATGAGGAGTTCTTGTACGTAATCCTGAATGGCTTGTTAAGTCTGTCACTAGCTGGGAAGAAGATAATAGTTGGCTACGCAAATCAGCAAAGTGTTGCTCTGGCAGCAGCCGGAGTTGATTGGTTTGCATCAGGAAACTATCGCAACGTGCGCTCCTTCGATCATCAGAACAGCACAGATAGAGACACGGAGCACTTCCATCGTGCTGTTTGGTACTTCGATGGCAATACGTTTGGCGAATACCGAGTGCCGGCACTAGCCCTTGCGTTTCGGCGCGGGCTTCGCGATCATTTCGGTCCAGAAACTGTTCACAGCGCCGATCTGCTTCGGAGTGAGCGACCAGCCCTGTGGACTGAACCTGCGGCTTTTGCGCATTATCTTCACCTGATGCATGCTTACTGCGAGGGCTTTCGACACGCCCCGAAAGCGGAGCGTGCTGCCAGAGCTATGCAGTTCTTTTCGGAAAGGCAAAATGCCACCGATCGGCTCGCAGAGGCCCATTTTAGTTTTGGCGACCGAGGCTTCAATGTCGCCGTACTTGCGACACTCGCGGCTTTGGAATCCTTCAACCAGGACAGGGCTCAAGATATTCGTCAGTTGAGTGATTGACATTGTTTCCGTATCCTACAACAATGCGGGGAGCAAAAAAAGGGGAATGAACGCTTGCAGAACGGGGCGTGGAGACGCGGGTCCCGGTAAGTTAGCCTCAAGCTCAGAACATGGATGCCTTATTCGGTGAATTTATTCCGCACACGTCTTGAGGTAACATGGAAGACACAAAGGCACAAATCGAAGCTGAAAAATGGATACGGGAGGAATACTTGCCGAAGAAGTATGGGCAATCCTTTCGGCAGAAGAATCTGGACCTTCAGAGCAGAACTCAATCCAAATTTGATGCCGTCTCTGATGACTGTGAGATAGTGGCCATGATATCCACAAGCGCCGGTTTCACTTCGAGCGATAAGGTAGCGACTGCTGAATTGATGAGGGTCAGGTCGGACGCGCTGCGGTTTCTCATGCTCGAAGCCACACCTCAAAAACGCCTGATGATATTTACCGATCACTCGATGATCGACCTCGTGAAGGACGAAAAGAAGAAAGGTCGATTCCCATCAGAGCTTGAGATCCTGAAAATAAAGCTGCCGACTGATCTTGCGGCAAGGGTTGCCGAATCCCCAAAAACAGAATCAGAATAATTAGATGCTATCTCAAAAACACTCTCGCAAAGCCCCGCTCCTGGGTCCCGCTTATGAGCGGGATCCCAAAAGGCGGGATCGCAAAGTCGCAAAGAAATTTATAAAAGGGTTGTTCTTGGCGAGCTTTGCGCCTTTGCGAGAAGAATTCTCAAGCCATACGACATTTTTGAGATGGGTTCTAGAAGCCATTCCCGATAACAACTACAATGAGGTCGTTTTCCGTTTCATGCTCTCGCGTAGTTGGTAGCTCTCTTTTCAATTCAGTCAACGCCCCCCAGTTGCCACAGAAATTCTTCTTGCTGCGAATTCAATCTCAAAATGAGAACACGTTATGAGGGCTTGTGTGAACGGACTCATTTCAAGCTTACTTTCCCAAGAGTCGTCTCAAGCGCGGAGGAGCCGCTGTGGGTACTTGCACTTCCCAATAAGATAGAGTACTATAACAATCAATTCAGGATGCACGTTTTCTTTTTGAGGAAATTGAAATGGCAGACCAGCCAAATACCGCCTACGGTGTGACGGGCGTAAAAAGATACTACTCAATTGGTGACACCATCGCCCGGATGGGCGAACCCGCGGATGGGTGGTATATTCTCCTCACAGGCAAGATCGGCGTGTTCAAACGGGATTTCACCGTCGCTGAAATTGATAAACGTGGAACCGTGTTTGGTGAACTGGGATGCATCCTTCACAGGCCGCGAACGGCAACCCTCCAGGCGCTGGAACCATCGTCGGTGTTGTTTGTGCAGATGGATATTGACGAAGTTGTCGAAAAACATCCTGAATTCGCGAAAAGAATCCTGGTAGATCTTGCCGATCGTCTTACAAAAACCACCGAATCCTGGTGGTCGGTTGCGGCAGAACCTGTGGAAAAGTAATCCTTTCTTCGAACGAACCCCCCACTAATTCAAAGCCCCTGGCCCAGTTTTTGGGCAGCCTGCATTCCTATGGATAAATCAGCAAAACAATTTGACGAAGAGTTGCACGATTTCCTTCAAGGCGCCGGTGCGACGTACCCTCCGAACTGCTTCATTGCGATGAAAGCGGAAATGATTCACTATGAATCACGCACTTCGCTGACGGTGAAATTTCCGGTTCTCGATGAAAGTCTAAACCCCTTGCGAACGATGCAGGGAGGATTCATCGTCGCTGCGTTTGACAACGTGTTCGGCCCTCTGAGTTATGCTGCCGCTCGGTGCCCCTGCGTCACCATGAACCTGAACGCACAATTTATCCGCCCAATTCTTGCTGGCGACTGGCTGACGATCACCGCAAAAGTGGTCTCGCGGGGAAATCAAATCCTGTACATGACTGCGGAAGCGTTCAATGGAAAAAACAAACTGATCGCGACCGGCAGCGCGAATGCGATGATGCTGAAATCCGGGCCGAAGGCATCATCCTGATGGTGACTCAACGATGATGTTTGACGATAAACGGGCGGTGTTGGTGGCATCGACCACCGCGGCGTTTCTGACGCCGCTGATGGCTTCCTCTGTCAGTGTTGCACTCCCTTCGATCGGCCGGGAATTTGCGATGGATGCACTCTCCGTCAGTTGGGTGGCAACCTCCGCCGTTCTCGCCGCAGCAATGTTTCTTGTTCCCTTCGGAAGGCTCGCCGACATCTACGGTCGAAAAAGGATCTTCAACTACGGTGTCATCACGTTCACCATCTTCTCGTTTCTCAGCGGCATTGCGCCCACCGGAGCCACTTTGATTGCGTCGCGCTTGATGCAGGGAATGGGCGCGGCAATGATTTTTGGCACCAGCGTCGCGCTGCTGACATTAGCGTATCCACCAGCCGACCGCGGACGCGTTCTGGGCATCAATGTAGCAGGAACCTACACCGGACTTTCTCTCGGACCGTTCATCGGGGGTTTTCTTACACAACACTTCGGTTGGAGAAGTATCTTCTTCCTCAATGCGATTCTTGGACTGCTTATTATCGTGCTGGTCATGTGGCGGCTGAAGAGTGAATGGGCAGAAGCGGGTGGCGAAAAGTTTGATATCTTCGGATCGCTCCTCTATATGGCCTCATTGACAGCCCTGATGATCGGTTTCTCGAAGCTTCCGGGGAGCCTTGGAGTCTGGGGAGTTTGCGCAGGTCTTGGCAGTCTTCTTGGATTCGTTCTGTGGGAAAAAAGAACCCCGAAACCACTCCTCGACATCAAACTTTTTGCCCGTAATCCGGTCTTCACCTTTTCGAATATCGCAGCGCTCATCAACTACTCCGCTACGTCGGCAGTCACATTTCTGGTGAGTTTCTACCTTCAGTATATCAAAGCCCTCAGTCCGCAGACTGCAGGTCTGATTCTCGTCGCACAGCCTATCATGATGGCGCTCTTTTCTCCACTGGCGGGCCGCCTCTCCGATTCTGTGGAGCCGAGAGTCGTTGCGTCGATCGGCATGTCGATTATTGCCGTGGGGTTGGGATTGCTCGCGATGGTGGGGAGAGAGACATCCACGGTGTTGGTGACGATCTATCTTCTTCTGCTTGGGTTTGGATTTGCGCTGTTTTCTTCTCCGAATACGAACGCCATCATGAGCTCGGTGGAGAAAAAACTCTACGGTGTCGCATCGGCGATGTTCGGAACGATGCGATTGACGGGGCAAATGTTGAGCATGGGAATCGTAATGCTCATTTTCGCAGTTGCCATCGGTAACGTTCAGATTACGCCGGAATATTATCCGATGTTCCTGCAAAGCATGCAAATCTCATTTGTCGTCTTCTCTGCCTTGTGTGTCTTCGGAGTCTTCGCCTCCCTCGCCAGAGGAAAGGTGCGGGAAGACAGACAATCGACCCAGTGAGCGTTGAACAACACGAGGTCATTATGAAACAGTTTGCCCGCTTTTCCCTTTCCGCAATCGTTATCCTTGTCTTCGTCTTTTCCGCGCCCGCGCAGTATGCAAAAGTCTCCAGCGGTTCAAAGATCATGATCTCGGCACATCCCCTGGCTGCGAAAGCCGGTATGGAGGTCTACAAAAAAGGGGGCAATGTCGTCGATGTTGCGGTTGCGGTGGCGTATGCTCTTGGCGTGGTTGAACCGCACGGCTCCGGCATTGGCGGAGAGGGGATGATGCTCATCTATGATGCAAAGCAGAAGAAATCCACCATCGTCGACTTCAAAGGGATCTCGCCTCAGGCCGCTTCCTATCGTACACTCGACCTCGAAAAGAAATCCGAATGGGCACGATCGGCAAAAGGCGCGGCTATTCCTGGCGCCGTTGCTGGCCTTGAATTTGCGCGCGAGAAATTTGGGAAGCTGGATAGAGCAACGGTTCTCCAACCTGCCATTGACTACGCGATCAAAGGGTTTGGAGTCGACAGCACGCTTGCGCTCAATCTGGAATCGTATCACAGGATCCTGGAAAAGGATCCTTACACGAAAACCATCTACTATCCGGGCGGCATGGTTCCGAAGGTCGGCGCTATTCTCAAAAATCCCGACTATGGCAAAACACTCAGCCACATTCAGGCAGGAGGGGTTGACGCGTTCTATAAGGGAGATATCGCTGACCGCGTTGTGCGCGACATGCAGAGACGCGGCGGATTCTTTACGAAAGAAGACCTGCTGGCTTACAAGCCCATCATCCGGGAAGCGCTCATCGGGAATTATCGCGGGTACGATATCATCACAACTCCACCCCCATGTGGCGGGATGTTGCTTGTTGAAGCATTGAATATCCTCAAACATTTTGATCTGAAAGAGTGTCGCAAGAACGATGAGTACAACCTGCACCTGTTCGCCGAGGTATTCAAACTGGTGTTCAAAGACGAGCAGACCTATAACGGGGATCCTGAGTTTAACAAGATTCCAGTGAGCCAGGTGATGTCGGGCGAATTCGCGTTTCGGAGATTTCTCAAGATCGACCTCGCTCATACAATCCCGGCCCAGCAAATCGAAGCCGGCACGATAGACGACAAGAACACCACACAGTTGTGCGTCATGGATGTGGATGGCAACACGGTGTCGTTGACGATCACCCTCAGCAGTCTATTCGGTACGGGTCAAACCGTTGAAGGAGGGGGTTTCATTCTGAACAACGAGATGCAGAACTTCAATGCCGATCCGAAACATCCCAACAATCTTCAGCCACACAAGCGTGTCGTTACCAGTCTCGTACCGACGATCATCGCCAAAGACGGGCGACCGGTGTATGTGATCGGTACTCCGGGGGGTGATCTCATCATTTCGACAATCGCTCAAGTCATCGTCAATTTGATCGACTTTGAGATGCCGCTGCGTGAAGCGATCTATGCCCCGAGAATGTTCAGCATTTTCACGCAACCGGAGCTGGAAATCGAGGGACGCCACAGGGAGACGAGCTATCGTTTGCTAGGAACATTGGGGCACGATGTAAAGCGCTACGAAGGGATTCGCGCCTACTTTGGTGCAGTGCAATCAATCATGTTCGACGCTCGGTCGAACAAACTCATTGGGTGCAGTGATCCGCGGCGGAGCGGGGCAGCCATCGGAGAGTAAAGCGCAAAATCTGTCCGCCCGCGATCAAACAGAAAAACTGCACTCAAGAGGAAAAATCAAAGAAAACGCTGGTTTCGTCCGGCACCTTTTCCTTGTTTCAAGAAACAAAAAGTTCTTTCTTTCGTTTATCCACGTCAACTTCTAGAGATTCGGTTGAAAAACCCGGCCCTTGCCACAAGAGCACGAAGGCACCAAGGAAAAGATTTCAATTCTTCCGTTTCTTCTGATGGTTTGTGTCCTCGTGTCTTCGTGGCACAACTTTTCGACCACGTCTCAAGCGTCAGTAAATTCGCCATCGCCGTGATGGCAGCATTCATCTCACCACCCCCACGGAGACTCTATGCGTAAACTGCTCGCATCATTCATTGTGTTGTTTCTCTTCGTCGCTCTCGCCGGTTCGGCGTCTGGTCAGGGAATTCCGTCGAAGTATCATTCGTTCGACGAAATGACTAAAGCCATCAAGAATCTTGCATCGAGCTACAGCGATATTGTCCGGATGGAATCCATTGGAAAAACTATCAAAGGGCGTGACATCTGGGTCATCACACTGCACAAGGGCGATCCCGATCAGGCACATGCCATGCTCGTCGTTGGCGGCACAGAGGCGATTCAGATTGCTGGAAGCGAAATGGCACTCCGCTTCGCCGAGCATCTGGCCGCACACTACGGCAAGGTTGACAGTGTCACAAAGCTCCTGCAAACGACCACCGTGTATGTCATTCCCCGTGTGAGTCCGGATGCAACGGAGGCATATTTTGAGAAACCAGTCCATGAAAGCGCAACGAACTATCGCCCAACCGACGATGATCATGACGGTCTTGTGGATGAAGACGACGTTGAGGATCTCAATAATGACGGTGTCATCACAATGATACGCATCAAGGATCCACGCGGCGAGTGGATGGTGTACCCTGAAGACTCCCGACTGATGAAGAAGACCGATCCGGCGAAAGGGGAGCGGGGTTCCTACCTGGTCTATTCTGAAGGAATCGACAACGACAAAGATGAGCAGTGGAACGAAGATGCCGCGGGGGGAGTCGATTTCAATCACAACTTTCCCTTCAACTATCAATTCTTCTCACCAAATGCTGGTGTTCATCAGGTCTCAGAGAATGAAACACGCGCAATTGCCGACTTCATATTCTCGAAGCAGAATATCGGCGTTGTTTTCTCGTTCTCATCCAACGACAACCTGACAACTCCATGGCGCAGCGAACCAAGACGCGCTGCCGCAGCAACCGAAACGCCATCAGCGCCACCTACAGGAGCCAGAGGGGGAGGCGGTGGATCCGGCTTCATGAGGTCGTCGATGATGGATGAAGCGGCAAGGGGTCCGGTGACTTCCGTCGTTGAAGAAGATCAGCCATACTATGAGTACATGAGCAAGCAGTTTCTGGACATCACGAAGCTTACGGGCGCGCCCGAGACGAAGAAAGGTGTGGGAGCTTTTTCGGAGTGGGTGTACTATCACACCGGTCGCTGGTCATTTTCTGCGCGTCCCTGGTGGGCAACAGACCGTGCTCCGAGACGTGACACAGCTTCAGGAGATGCAGCACGTCGCATGCGTCCCTCCATGGGAGGACGAACACCGCAGAGTACTGCTGAACAACAACCTGATGAGTATGCAGAACAACTCAAAGCGCTCAAATGGTATGACGCGAGCGGCTACAAGGACATCGCAGTCCCATGGACAAAAATCAAACACCCCGATTTTCCCGATCGCGAGGTTGAGGTCGGTGGCCCGAAACCGTATGTCCTGACCAATCCCCCCGCCGATAGTCTGAATGCATTCGCTCAACCGTATATGAAGTTCCTTACCTATCTTGCGGGACAACTTCCGGCAATATCGTTGAATAATGTCAAAGTGGAGAAGGTCAACGAAAACGTCTTTCGCCTGACGCTCGATGTTATGAACAATGGATACCTTCCGACGAACAGCAGTTTGGGTGCGCGAGTGCGGTGGCCCCGAAACGTCTATTTGACCCTCAGTCTTGCGAAAGATCAATCGTTGGCAAGCGGTAGAGCGAAGCAACCATTGAGTCCAATCAAAGGGAATGGTAACTCTCAAAGGATGAGCTGGCTTATTGTCGGGCGTGCTGGTTCGACCGTTTCGGTGACGGCTGAATGTCCGATTGCGGGGAAAGCCACCGAAACGATTACCTTGCGGGAAGGAGGCCGGCAATGAAAACAATGACGATGAACCGATTGGCAGCAGTCATGTTCGTGCTGTCTGCCGCTCTTGTCTTGGCTCTTCCGGCGTCCGCGCAGGAAAAAAGGGAAATGACAACGAGCGCGTTAAAGGCTATGGGCGCGCCCAACAATCCGAAAGTCGAAGTTGCATGGAATCGGTACTACGACGGCGAAGAACTTGCCCAAATCATGCATCGGATAGAAAAGGCCTATCCAAAGCTGGCCAAGGTGAGCAGTATTGGCAAGTCGTACAAGGGAAAAGAGATGTGGCTCATCACGGTCTCAAACCTTGAGAATGGCGATCCGGACAAGAAGCCGGCAATGTATGTCGATGGAAATATTCACTCGAACGAAATCCAGGGAGCGGAAGTTGCATTGTACACCGCATGGTATGTAACAGAGATGTATGGCTCCAACGAGTGGATTCACAAGCTTCTCGACGAGAAAACCCTCTATATTATCCCAACGATCAATCCCGATGCCCGCGATCACTTCATCTATGAGCCGAATAATCCGAATTCACCGCGGAGTGGACTTGTTCCCCGCGATGACGACGGCGACGGACAGATCGATGAGGATACCTTCGATGACCTCGATGGTGATGGCAACATTACGCAAATGCGGATTAAGGATCCCAATGGACGATGGATTGCCGATCCGGATGATCCGCGCATGATGGTTCTGGCAAAGCCCGATCAGCGAGGCGAGTACACGCTTTTGGGAAACGAAGGGATCGACAATGACGGCGACGGACTTGTCAACGAAGACGGACCGGGTTCCTATGATCCCAACCGCGATTGGGCATGGAACTGGGCACCCCGGTACGTTCAAAGCGGTGCCGACCACTATCCGTTCACATTCCCGGAGAATCGCGCGATATCCGAATTCGTACTGGCACATCAGAATATTGCGGCGGCGCAGTCGTTCCACAATAACGGCGGAATGATCTTGCGAGGCCCGGGTACGCAAGGCGATCTGCGGACGTATAGCCCGCAGGACATCCAAACGTACGATTTTCTCGGCAAGCTAGGAGAAGAGCAGCTTCCCGGCTATCGATATATCGTTATCTATAAAGATCTCTACACGGTGTTCGGGGGTGAGATAGACTGGTTCTATGGAGCTCGCGGAATCACCACATTCTCCAATGAACTCTGGACGAACTTTGACTACTTCCGCCGGCAAAAAGCGGGGGAAGAAGAAAATCCAAGAGATAGAAGTCAACTCTACCGGTTCGACAAAATCCTTCTGTTCGAGGAAGGCATCGTCCCCTGGAAGAAATTCAACCATCCGCAATTCGGTGAAATTGAGATCGGCGGATTCAAGAAGGCGTGGACGCGTACCGCCCCCTCGTTCATGATGGAGGACATGTTGCATCGCAACATGGCATTCACCCTCTTCGACCTGTACCATACGCCGAAAGTGCAGATCGATAGTGTCTACACGAAATCACTCTCTGGAGGTCTGACGGAGGTCTCCGCCGTCGTGAGAAACACGAGGGTGATCCCGACGCACACCTATCAGGATAGCAGAAACAAGATCACCCGGCCGGATTGGCTGACCCTCGAAGGAGGCAAGGTGGTCTCAGGTTCGATTCTGCAGAACCGGTTCTTCGGCATTGCTCAAGAACAGAAGCGCCATCCGGAGCGTATCGATGTGGAGAACATTCCCGGCATGGGGGCTGTGTATGTGCGTTGGATCGTCCAGGGAAAAGGACCCTTCACGATCACCGTCGACTCCGAAAAAGGGGGAAGGGATTCTGAGAAAGTGCGATAGGCGAAACTCACCTGTCATTTTGAACAATCGCGACTGGAAACAGTATCTCAAAAACGTTTGGAGTGCTTCTATGACCAGATTTTCTTGGCGTTTCTTTGCGTCCTCTGCGGTTAGATTCAAACCGCAAAGTCCGCAGAGGGGCGCCAAGAGGTTTTTGAGGCATGTTTAATCCTATACGCCATGATCACTATTCATCTGGAGATATCATGAAACAGAAGCTTCTTGTCAGGTACCTGGCCCTCTCGTTCTTCATTGTTTTCCTTGCCGTACTGTCGTCGGCACAACAGAAGAAGAGGCTGACGTTTGATCAGATCAACCGCGGCGCGGAGCCACAGCTTTTCGTACCGTTGCCGAACATCAGCAGCTGGGAAGACGATTCACACTACCTGGAAATGAGGCGGAAGGAGGGTGAACCAAAACCAAAATGGTACTCCGTCGATGCCAAATCGGGGAAAGAGAAGGAAGTTCCGGCAAAGACGCCTGATCTCAGCGAGTTCAAGGATCTGGTGGGGGCCGACATCAATGTGAATTTCCCTGCTGCAGCGAACCAGAGCCGTACAAGAATGATTTATGTGAAAGAGAACGACCTTTGCTTCCTGAACACAGAAAAGAAAGAGTTCAAGCGACTGACGGAGTCGAAGGCAGATGAAAAGAACCCCACGCTTTCTCCTGACGGCAACTACGTTGCGTTTACCCGTGACAACAATCTCTTTGCTATCGATCTGAACACGGGGAAGGAGACCCAGTTCACGAACGACGGGGCGAAGTTCATTTACAACGGCTATGCATCGTGGGTGTATATGGAAGAGATTCTTGGCCGGGCTACACGCTACAAAGCGTTCTGGTGGTCTCCGGACAGCAAGATGCTGGCGTTCATGCGCTTCGATGACTCGAAGGTTCCGGTGTTCCCCCTGTACAATTCTGAGGGGGCTCACGGATTCCTTGAACACACACCGTATCCGAAACCCGGAGATCCAAATCCGGAAGTGCGCATCGGTATTGTTCCCGCCGCAGGAGGAGATGTTGTTTGGGCAGACTTCAATGAGAAAAATGATCAATACTTCGGCACGCCGCTTTGGACGCCCGACAGCAAAGAACTTTGGATTCAGTGGTTGAATCGCGGGCAGGACGACTACAAAGTCTACGGTACCGACCCGCGAACGGGGAAGAAGCGACTGGTGTATGCCGAGCAACAGTCGTCGTGGATTGACCTCGATCTGGATGGACGCATTGATTTCCTGAAGAATAACAAGGGCTTCATCATCAAGAGTGATAAAGATGGATGGATGCATCTCTACTACTACGGGATGGACGGAAAGCTGAAGAACCGCATTACGGAAGGCAAGTGGCAGGTCGGCAACATCCTGCTGGTTGACGAGGAAGACGGCGTCGTGTTCTTCACTGGGAAGAAAGAAGCATCGACCCGCACCGACCTCTACCGGGTTAAGCTGAACGGAAACCTGACGCGACTGACATTCGGCGACTTCACGCACAACGTCAACCTTTCGCCGAAAGGAAGCTACTTCATTACGTCATATTCCAATGTCTCAACTCCGACGAAGATGACCGTCTGCAATGAAAAAGGGAAGGTGCTCCGGGAGCTTGGCGACATCCGCGGAAAGGAATTTGAGAATTACGAGCTTGCGAAGACAGAGCTTGTTTACATCATAACGCCGGACGGATACAAACTTCCTGCGACGATTGTGCTGCCGCTCGATCTTGATCCGAACAAAAAGTATCCTGTGCTCATCAGCGTCTATGGCGGCCCAAACATGGGCACGGCCTCCGACGGCTGGAAGGGCATCGGCGCTCAATGGTGGGCGCTGGAAGGCATGATCACCGTCTCAGTGGACCATCGCGGCTCTGGTCATTTCGGTAAAGAGGGCGTGGCGCTTATGCACCGCAATCTCGGGAAGTGGGAAATGAACGACTACATTGAATGCGTGAAGTGGCTTCGAACAAAACTGTATGTGGATGCGAAAAAGATCGCCATCACCGGCAGCAGTTATGGTGGTTATGTGACAGCGATGGCACTCACTGCAGGAGCAGACTATTTCACGCACGGTATAGCTGTCTCTTCACCGACAGACTGGCGCCTCTATGATACGCATTACACAGAGCGCTATATGGATACACCGGCGGAAAATCCTGAAGGGTACAAAGCCGGCTCCGCCATGACGTACGCGGACAAGCTCAAAGGAGTGCTTCGTATCGTTCACGGGACGATGGACGACAACGTTCATATGCAGAACAGCATTCAACTAGTCGACAAGCTTGAAGATCTCGGCAAGCACTTTGAGCTTATGATCTATCCTGGCGGCAGGCACAGTTGGGGAGGCGCGAAGGGGGTGCATTCGCGCGTAGAGACAGCCCGGTTCTATTATCAGCATTTGCTAGAGAAACCGTTCCCTGAAGAGCAGTATGCAAAGTTGTACCAAATGGGTGCATTCGGCGGACCCGGTGGTGCTCGGCGTCCGCGGTAGCACGGAGTGAATCTCGATCTTATAGCCGCGGGATTTGCGTTCTTGAATCCCGCGGCTTTCTTGCAGAGGCCTGATACAATTGAATAAGCTTTGTAGGACAGGTTGTCAACCTGTCCTACAGCGTTCTCTTCTCAAAAACCATGATACAACCAGAAATTCATGTGATAGCTCAGCGTGCTCGCCGCATCGTAGAAACACTTGCCGGCGAGTACCCCTCGCGCCATGGCAGCAATCCGACGGTTCTCAACGGTGCAGCATCGTTCATTGAGCAGGAATTCATTTCGCTGGGATACCAGGTGCAATCACAGTGGTACGAGAGTGACGGTTTGCAGGTTCGCAACATCGTGGTCGAGAAACCTGGGCAACATCCCGCAGATCCAAGCATCGTGATCGGTGCTCATTACGATACCGTTGTCGGTACGCCGGGGGCTGATGATAACGGGACTGGCATTGCAGGACTAATCGAGCTCTCCCGCCTTCTGAAAGAGCACAGGAACAAACGGACGATCAGATTTGTAGCCTTTCCGCACGAAGAGCCCCCATATTTCTTCACCCACCGCATGGGAAGCAGGCAGTATGCCAGGAACCTCAAGGAGAGCGGCGAGAGAGTTTTCGCAATGCTTGCGCTGGAAATGATTGGGTATGCGGGGGAAGGGTATAGACAACTCTATCCGGTTCCGTTGATGCGAATCCTCGGCCGGTATCCAAAAGATGGAAACTTCATCGCGCTTGTCAGCAACCTCAAAAGCACGCCCCTCCTGTCGATGGTTCGCAAGGCAATGCGGCAGCGGGGTTCGGTTGGTGTCGAAAGCCTGAGTGCCCCAGGCTTCATTCCGCCTCTTTTTCTCTCAGATCACTCCTCATTCTGGAAATACGGTTTCCCAGCATTGATGATCACGGACACCGCATTCCTCCGCAATCCGCACTATCACTCTTCAACAGACACGGCTGACACGCTGAACTACGAGTTCTTGGCGAAAGTCGTCGACACGGTCGCCGCCGCCGTGCTTGCACTCAACTGAAGAACGAGCCCCATGCAGTTGGATCGCCGCAGAAGATCTTCAGCATGAAGTTCTGTAGTAGAGTTCAAGGTCGTACCGCTGCTCTGTCAGCATGCATCCCCAGATTTCATGCGTGTTCTCCTCAACGAGCTGAAATCCAGTCTTCCGATAGACTTGCGCCGCTGCGAGAAGCGAACTGACAGTCCACAGGAAAACCCTCTTATACCCTCTCTCATGGCAGAAAGCAATGGACTCTTCAACGAGCCGCGTGCCGAGCCCCTTGCCGCGAAGAGAAGGATGAAGGAGGTACCACCGGAGTTGCGCCTCAGTCTCGTTATGCCTGACGATGGCGAGCGAACCCATCAGTATTCCGTCTGAGTCGACTAGCCAAATTCGTTCACGCTCGGTGTGATGGAGAACAAAATCGGCAAGAGGTTTCGCTACGTACACTTCAAAGGTGTGATCAAAACCGTATTCCTGAGAATAAAGAAGGCCATGCAGTTCGATCAGCCTGCCTACATCTCCTGATTTGAATTCATGTCTGATGCGTATTTCGTGAGAAGAATGCGGAGGAGTGTTCATCTTCTGACCCCACGATCAATTGCTCAACTTTCTGCGAGTCTGGGGGGCTTCTCATTGAACCCGTGTCTCAAATGTAGAACCGTTCTCCCGGCCACAGCTTCTGGAATGTCGTCTTCATTCCCTTGCAGAGGAAAATGAGACGGCCGTTCTCGAAGGGCATGGCGTACTTGGCATATGTCGTGCCGCCAAGTTCCACGTGCGCGTAGCGTCGATTCAAATCGTTGAGATTGTCCTGAAGTGTTCTGCTCCCCCCAACAATGATGGCGATGTTCCCGGTTCGCTTGCCCGGGCCCCACATCCAGTAGCTATTGTGCCCGCACTGCGCATTGGGAAGTCCATATCGTTTGCCGAAGAAATCGATGGCCCCCGCCTCGCCGTAGTTTCGCACGAAGATGAAACACTCCGCCTGCTCCTCAGGCGTGAGTCTTTTGTAGATGGTGGCCACCGTTGCGACAAATTCCTCCCAGCCGAACTGATCGGCGTAGTACTGGGGGAGTTCGGCAACAGAAGTCCGTTCCTCGGCGTGGGGGGCCAACCCCAGGAGCTTCTCATACTCCACAAATTGTCCCGCAGGAAGGACTGGTAGAGCGAACGGGAGAGCAATTACTGCGTAAACGATCAACGATGTCATGTAGGCCCGTCTCGCCCATCTCCAGGGATGATTCTGGAACCACCGCTCAAACGCCACGGCGCCGCCAGCAAGAAACAGTGGATATATTGCGGCGAGATAGTAGACCTTCGCATTACCCGCGACCATGACGACGAAGACTGCAGGATACATCCATGCCAAGGGTCGCAACCGTTCATCCCGAGAGAAGAAGAAAAACGCTATCCCTGAAAGCCACAGTGGAGCGTTGAAGACATTCATCTCCATGAGCTGTCCCGTGAAGAAGGCAATCACCCCGAGATTGACGTTTTTGTTTTCACTTGCGTTGCGCATGAATTCCAGAGAGGGGAAACCATTGGAAACCTCCCAGAGGACATGCGGGAGAAACAGCACACCTGCAATCGTCGCACCGATCCAGAACCATTTCGTCGCTAACTGCTTTCGTTGGTGTGTCAGCAGGAGTCCGGCCACGATCCCGACGACCATAAAGCCCATGGAGTACTTGTTCAATAGTCCGAGCCCCGCGACGCAACCAAAGAGGATCCAAAGCTTCGGTCGATCATCGCTCAAGATGACGAGGACGACATATCCGGCAAGAGTCCAGAACAAGACGTCAAACGGATTCATGGAGAAAAACTTACCTTGCCCGATGAGAACAGGGGCAGCCACGACCGAGAGTGCGGCCAGCGCCTGAGCGAACGACCCGCCCCCCAGTTTGCGTGTCATCAATGCAGCGAGATACACAACGGCTGCACCCGCGAGGGCAGGGAGAAATCGGATAGCATACAGTGAGTCGCCGAGCAAATGCCGTGTGACCCAGAGAATTGCTGCACAGAGTGGAGGCTGATCAACGTACCCAAACGCAAGATGATCGCTGCACGCGATGTAGTAGAGTTCATCCCTGAAGTAGTTGTAGCTACCGTGAAATGTGATATGGAGTGCTAGCTGAAAGGCAGCCAACAGGAAGGGAATTGTCAGATCGCGAGGAAAGGTCTTCCTTGAAAGCGCTTGAGGAGGCATGGAGTTCACCACAATTGTCTGTCCAAATGATAAATCGCAATGCCTTTTGGGCTACGTGCTGCCGCCGGAGTTCGTCCGGGCAAGTTGAACAATATCCAAATTCTCCAAAACCTTCTTTGAGTAGCCGACCCGGACCGCCTGAATCATCGCAAGGCCTACTTCCTCCAGTGTGCAGACATTCTTTGGCGAGAGGAATTTCCAGATCGGATAAGAATATCCAACCACTTTGAAAATCGTCTTCACATTCTTCTGGCCCTTGATCGGTTTCATCAATCCAGGTCGGAATGCATACACCGATTTGAACGGCAGTTTTGCAAGATCGTTTTCCGTTCTCCCTTTGACCCGCGCCCACATCAAGCGGCCTTGTTCGGTGCTATCGGTTCCTGTCCCTGACACATAGCAGAATGTCATTCCTTGATTGAGTTTCGACAATGTCGTTGCCGCCTGCATTGTGAGATCATATGTAATGCGTGTGTATTCGGTTTCTTTCATTCCAACGGAAGAGACGCCGAGGCAAAAGAAACACGCGTCATACCCACGAAGCTTGTTTTCAATGTCCGAGTAGTCGAAGAAATTCTGATGAAGAATCTCGCTCAATTTGGGATGTTTGACATTGCAGGGCCTTCGTCCAATGACCAACACAGACTCAACGTTTGGATGTTTGAGAGATTCAAGAAGGACCCCTTCACCGACCATGCCTGTGGCTCCAAAGAGTATTGCTCGAATCTTCATCTTGCACTCCTCAAAACGCCTCTGTTATTGTGATGTAGACTCCCGACGAATTGCTCCCGGCACCATAATCCAAGCGCAGATTGATCCTCTCCTCAGGACTCCAGGCAAATCGCAACCCAACGCCACCGGCGAACCAAAATCGATCCATCGCGAATCCGCTGACTTGATCGGCCACCTGGGCGATGCCGGCAAACCCAACGATACCAAACCTCCACCACACAGGAATGCGGTACTCCGCCTGGAGTGACACTGCATTCTTATCGCGATAGCGTCCGTCGAAATAGCCGCGCAGGAGATTCTGCCCGCCAAACTTCGCGTAACTCTGAAAAGGCGCTGAGCCATTGATGAATTCTCCAGACCCCTGCAAGGCAACAACATGATCGGAAAACATCCTGAAGAAATTGCGCGTATCGATCTGAATGTCGTCGTAGCTGTAGTCGCTGCCGAACGCACTCCGATAGAACAACGCCGTGAATTGGTAGAAACTCCCCGACTGAGTGGCAAAAGTGTTGTCTCTCGAATCCCAGTTTGCCACGATGCCCATGCCCGCCAAGCTCCCCCCCCTACTGCCGGGAAGGATGCCAGTCGCAAGAACACCCCCTGGTGCCGTCTCTCGCATTGAGGTGTTCTCGTACCGCACCACCGGTCCGATGTTAACATGCGAGGAGAGATTCCCGTAGAGAACAGCTTTCAGACGAAACGTCTGGGGCGTACAAGTTTCCTCGCTGCTCTCAAGTGTGTTGTTTCCGACGCCGAAGAACTTGTTCGGAAATTTCTGAAAGAGGAGATCGGTGAGCAGGCGGTATCGGCCGTTTTCGAAGTACTGGTCGCCGGCGATCTCAGCAACGAACTGCTTCTGTTGCGTATAGATGATGTCTGCGGTCAAACTCGAAGCCCGTGGCGAGGACGAATCCCGGTAAAAATAGAGCGCAGCTGCTCCTCCGGCGATTCCGGTTTCCGGTGTATAGAACACAATGGGTAGCGGATAAATACCTGATTGAGATGTGCGACTGGAATCGTTATCTATCGTGTGGGCCTGTCGTGCTACAAGGGGTCCCTGCAAGATGAAACCAGCCAAGAGGACAACAGAAGATGAAACCCTGATGGTCTTTTCGAGAGCGTTCATGAGCAACGACGAGATTGTCGGTTAATGCAGCACGGGAAGGAACACTCGTGAGAGTGGTCCGCGCTCAATATAGAGAGAAGGGGAGAAAAATGCGAGAAGTCGGATGGCTATCGCGGTTGCTAATCCATATCGCTGATCTGGAATTCCTTGTCCGTCGGTCGGATGGCATCGTGCATTCGTCGCAGGGCGAAGTAGGCATCCTGGCTTCCACGTTGAGCGGAGCTGCGATACAGACGGACCGCTTCCGAAGTCTTCTTGATCACGCCGATACCTGTTTCATAGCAATACCCCAGAGCAACCTGCGCCAGGACAGAACCTTTTTGCGATGCCTGCTCCAGTTCTGCAATTGCGGCGCTAAGTTTTTTAGGATCTTTCTCGGTTCGTACAGCCAACGTAGCAATTCTGATGTTTGCTTCGTGGCTGCCCAACTTTCCTGCCCGGGTCCAGAGCGCCAGTGCTTCACGACGATCCTCCTGTACCCAGCGTCCGGAGTAGTAGCAGAGGCCAAGTTCGATCAGGCCCTGGACATGATTCGCCGCCGACGCTTTGATGAGAAACTCCAACGCCTGCTTCTCCGTGATGAATCCTTCTTTCTGCGTCATAAGATAGTCGATTTTGAGCGCTGAGAGCGCAGCCCACGCAACTTCTGCTTCGGTGTCGTGGCGAGCGGTGCGGGATTTCAATTCCTCGAAAAACCCTGGCTGCTCCATCAACCGGGCAAGGAGCCGCGGTGCTCGCGGTGATGACATTCGGCTGGCCCGGATGTAGTACATCGCGGCAGTCACCAGATCTTTGCTCACTCCAATGCCGCGTTCATAGCTGCGGGCAAGGATCGTCAGCGCCTCCGGGCTACCTTCTTCTGAAGCCTCACGAATCACTCTCATGCCAGCGGTATCGAGCTCTAGAGTTTTCGTTTGTTCCTTCGTCAAACCGAGAGCACGCTTCAGTTGCGGAGCAGCTTCGCGGAGCGCATCTTTGAGAAGCGTCGCGTCGGATGTTGTCGTCGTGTCTGCCGGCCCGGCATCGAAGAAGACAAAACCGAGGGTCTGCTTCACAGCCGACTTTTTGGAAGAACTTGTATCGGTCTGAGCCTTCTGTTCCTTTGGTGTCACGCCAAGTCCGCGTGCCTCAAAGTCCGCGAGGGCTTCCTTTGCGGGAGCGTACCCAGCGTCAACTGCTTTCTTGATCCACTTATATGCTTCTTCCCAGTTACGGGGAACGACGAGGTTTTCGGTGAGGAACATGCTCAGGATGTACTGGGACTCACCCATTCCGTGCTGGGCTGCGGCGAGAAAGAGCTTATAGGCATCAAAGGGATTCCACGGAATGCCCCACCCATTGAATTCAATGATGCCAAGATTGTATTGAGCGTCAGCGGAATTCTGTTCGGCCGCACGCCTGATCCAAAATGCACCTTTGAGCGTGTCGGCCTCGACACCTTCGCCGAGGAGATACCGAAGACCGAGTTCATGTTGAGCCCCAACGTCCCCTGCATATGCTTTTCGCTCGAGGCTGAAGATATGCATCAGGTTGTAATCAATGTCGGATCGCTTCAACTGAGCAGAAGGGGAAGGAGGACGGTAGCTCTTGTAGACGGGGCTGTCCGATTGTTGCTGTGCCAGTAATGTAATCGGAACCGCCACAAGAAAAGGAACAAGAAACACACCGAGTCTGAATTGAATAGATCGAACCCGATGCAAAACCAATGGGCAAGTGGACAGGAATGATGAGGGGGAAGGCGATTCAGCTGTCACTAGATCGGTTCCATCAGGAGCTGTGAGTTTCCGGTCAGGTCTGTGACCTGTCTCAGGATACCTCGATTCACTTTCTCAATCCACATCGTCGTCTTTGTACCGTTGATCTTCGTCTCGACGACCCACGCATCGGGTTGGCCGGAGAGTTTCTCGTCGCGGAGAACATTGACCGTGACGCTCGATTCACCCTTGACATCATTCAGATAGACCGGCATGGTTTCCTGGTATCCAGTATGGAGCAACGCTCCGCGGACCAAGAGATCATAGAATCCGGAATAGAACACAGGTTTGCTGAGCGGTACATCGACACTTGCTGAACTATCCTTTCCGCTAACCCGGGAACCCGTGAAACTCAGTTGGACTGCTTTTTTGGCTTTCACCCCGGAATAGTATATCGGCGCGTACGTGCTCGCGTCTGCAATGGAAGTGTCGATCAGCGAACCATCACTGTACGACTGAACGCGGATGATCACTTTCTTTCCGTTCAAAGTCGTCGTTCGGAGCTCATCTTTCATCTGGGCAAACGATGGCATTGTGCGCCCCGCAACGATGAGGGAGAGCTTGTAGTTCACCGAAAACGACGTAAAAATGACATTGTTGACGTACTTTGAGCCGGGGTAGATACGCTGAGCCTCCGCCGTGGTTCCGGCGAGCAAGACGGTCACGACCAAAAACAGTTTTGTTGACATACGCATGAGATCTCCCTCGATAAATGGTCAACTATCACAAGATATTGTTCTTCGGGTCAAGTTTCAAGGATCAAGGTCACATCGAGGACGACGCACTCCTTACTTAGATGTCTTCGAAGGACAAATAGTTCCTGCATTCCGCACGAGGGCACCAACTTATACGGATTCTCTGATCTGCTTCGCTCGATCATAAAGTACGAACCAGAGCTGGGTGCAATGAGGAGTGGGCCGCTATGAATGTGCAGCAGAGACCTGGGAAAAAAAGGCAGCGAGCTTTGCTTCGTCGAGACTGCCATTGGTACGCACGCCACTGCACAGGTCAACAGCGTACGGTCGAACGAATCGAATGGCTTCAGCAACATTCTCAGGTCGGAGACCCCCAGCGAGATAGACGGGGACGGTCACCTGTTCGCGAATCGCTCTGCTCAGTTTCCAATCATGAACGCGGCCCGTACCGCCGAGTTCTTTCACTGGAAGTTTGGGATTGCCGGAATCGAGCAGAATCGCGTCAACGAAAGGAGCAACAACATTGGCTTCCTCTACCGACTCCTGGCCTGTGACGTGTATGACTTGGACGACAGTGATGCCAGGAAGTGCAGCACGCAGTGCGGGGTACACACTCAACGGAACGGTGTTGACAAGCTGAAGCGTGTTCGCTTTGGTTTTTTGCTGTTGCTTGATAATGGCAGCGTCGTCGCGCTGGCTGGTTAACAAGAATGTCGCAATGCCGGAAGGAATAAACGGGATGATCGCTGCAATCTGATTTTCGGAGATGGGGCCTGGTCCACTGGGCATCGTGGATACAAATCCGAGCGCAGAAGCACCGTAGCGAAGTGCCAGCCGGGCTTCCTCTCTGCTCTTGATGCAACAGATCTTTACTCTTGTCGTCACCGTCTAATGTCTTTCGTCTAACGTCTATCGTCTCTCATTTCTCGTTTTCCGTCTCCCGCTTCCTTTCTTCCTTCCACTCTTTCAATGTCTCCAATACCTGTGAGCTCTTCTTCGTGCCGAGCGTTGTAATGGCAGCCACTGCAGCGATGATGAGAGCGGCAGCGATCAGCACTCGTCCGCTCAACGTTTCGCCAGCAACAAGCCAGCCAATGATGACCGCCACAATGGGATTCACGTACGCATAGGTTGAAGCCCGAGCTGGAGTCGTTGAGCGGAGCAACCAAACATATGATGAGAACCCGATGATTGATCCGAAAACGATCAGATAGCCGACTGCTAACAACGATCGGGTCGTGATATCTGCGGGATGGAACAAGCTCCATTCCCCGATGACAGCGCTGACGACCAGCAAACCCACTCCGCCAATCAGCATCTCCATGCCGTTCGCGAGCGCGGGTGAGGAAGGGAGTTTTGCTCGCCGGGAATAGAGGGATCCGACCGCCCAACAAATGGAAGATCCCAGCAGCACAAGCGCCCCAAGGATGTTGATGCTCATCCCGCCGACAAGATTTGCCGGATCGATCAAGACAACGACGCCGAACGTGCCAAGAAACAAGCCGAGGAAGACACCGGCAGTGGGTTTGACGCCCCCCTGCATCCACTCCAGGAGAATGAACCACAGCGGGCTGACCGCGACAAGCAAAGCTGCAACGCCCGACGGAATGAGCTGCTCGGACCAGCTGAGACCGCCATTGCCGACGAGCAAGAGCATGAGTCCGATAATCGCGGTCGATTTCCAGTGGGCGAAGGTTGGTCGCTCGTGTCCGCGAAACACACCCCAAAGATACAACAAACTGCCCGCAATGATGAACCGGATGCCCGCCATCAACAAAGGCGGAATTGTCTCAATGGCGAAGCGGATGCCGAGATACGTCGAGCCCCAGATGAGATACACTGATGCGAACGCTGCGAGGAGCTTCATCTGTGAAGGGGGTGGTTGCATGTGCTAGTGCCACTTATAGTAAGAGATCTTGTGGTGCTGCCGTGTCTTCGGCCTATTGAGAAAGGCACTATCGACGGGTGGAGGAGCGATCTTTCCAATTCCACCACTTCAGCAGTTCGGGGGCGTGGCGGGTGTGGGAAGCATAATAGACTGCTCCGCGGAATACATAGAGCAGACAAGGGTCGATTCGCGTGCCGACCTGAGTACAACGTTTCTCATAGAGTTTCTCGGGATCTCTTCCTTTGAGATCAGCCATGCGATGAATCCCCAACTCCCAAAGGTCCTGGGCGATGCTCTTTCCGACGCCCGGAATCTCCTGTAGCTGCTTGAGTGCAAGCCGCTTCATTTCTTCGTTCATTCAAATCTCCTTTCGAGAACTTCTACTTTTTCAAAAGAAGCGTATCGATCGGAATTCCTTTGTCATTGTAGACCATCATGTTGAAAGAAGTCGGAGTCACATCAATGATGCCATAGCTGTAATCATGGGCAGCTTTTACAACGTACGGAGCACCGCCAAGATCATAGAGGGGCGCGCCGGCGGACCCCAACACCATGTGATGAATACCCTTAACCAGATTGTGTTGAAAGAAATGAGAGTGTCCGTTCATGATAACATCGACGTGGTTCGGCTCAAAGATCTTTTCCGACATCGTTATCATCTTGCTGTCCTCACCGTGCCCGCCGGCGCAGTAAGCCGGTCTATGATACATGACAATCTTCCATCGCTTTGATGCGGACGACAAATCGCTCCGAGCATAGAGGTATTGCGGACTTCCCTCACTGTAATCGACCTCATTGTTCAGGACGAGAACGTGCATGTCTCCGTAGTCGAATGAATAGTATTCCTGGGTGCCTGACGGAGATGCCGGAGCCTGTGTGAACGCCTTGGTGTTGGGCGACCATTTCTCGTGGTTGCCAGACGTGTTGAAGAACGGAACGCGCTCGATCAAAGCGCGTTCATTCGGGCGAAAGAACTGGTCCTTGAATGCGGAGTAGCTTGAGTTGATGCAAAGATCGCCACCATAAAGAGACATGACGGGATTCGCGTCAGCGATGCGTTTTGAGATGGCATCATGGATTTCACCCCCCCAACTACGAGTGGCCATCCACGCGAAGAGAAAACCGGTTCCCGGAATGGATACGGTCATAAAGTTCGGATACTTGGCCAAACGACAATCGGCCATCCAGGCAAAACGAAAACTGGTCCCCGGATTTGGTGCAGTCCGGAAGTTTGCATCCTCCGAAGTTGCACCTGCGAGCACGGCCCGGTAGTGGTACACGGTGTTGGGAGAGAGCCCGCCGAGTTTTACGTTGTGGACGAAGGTGTGCTCTGTCGTCTGCTCGATCGACTCGGTTCTCGCCCGAGAACCATAGGAGGTTGTCACCCCATATTCGACAGAAAGGGTGTCGGCTGAAGAGCTCTCGACAAGAATATAGATGCTTTTTGTCGTCACGGCCTGCAAATACGGCGTCATGACCAACGTGTGTGACTGGGCAAATACGGAGGCAAGTACCGCGGTAGACATGAGAAAGGAAAGAACCAATACTCTGCGCATGATGTACCTTCTATCAGTGAAAAGAAACCTGTTAGCGTGAGAGTTGCGTGCGGCGAAAACAAGGGGTGATGTGGTCGTTCACCATTCCCACAGCCTGCATGAATGCATAACAAATGGTGGATCCCACAAATCGAAAACCGCGGAGCTTCAGATCTTTGCTCATGGCATCGGATTCAGGAGTCTTTGGAGGGATATCTTTCAATGACCCCCTTCGATTTGTTCTTGGCTTGCCGCCTATGAATTGCCAAATATACGAATCAAAGCTGCCAAATTCCCTCTGAATCTCGAGAAATGCCTTCGCGTTGCTGATCGTCGCCTCGATCTTGAGGCGATTGCGAACAATTCCAGCGTTCGTAAGCAACTCGCGTTTCTTCCGTGCGTCGTAGCCCGCAATTTTTCTGGCGTCGAACCGATCGAATGCCTTTCGATAGTTCTCCCGTTTCTTCAGAATGGTGATCCAACTCAATCCTGCCTGAGCTCCCTCAAGGATCAACATTTCAAAAAGCTCACGGTCATCATGAACAGGAACGCCCCATTCCTCATCATGGTACTGAGTGTAGAGCGGATCGGAAACTGACCAGCCACATCGTATCAACTTCTTCATACGAGGCTGTCGTGATCGTTTTCTGGAGGGGGTTGGCCTTCCGGAGGCAGGAATGTTTTTGTCCGGGCGTGCAGTCCGGGCGGCATGGGTCTTGGTGGGGGAGCAGGCCAGAACAATTCACGTACGTCGTGAATGATGAAGTAAATCGTCATGCCGATTGCTGTGAGAAAACAGAGGACTCCAAAGACTACGACAACCGAAGCGATGTCTCCCGCCGAATCGATGTTTCCCATTTGTGTGCACAGCCATCGCCAGTCGTGTAACGCGTGCCTTGAGATGAGCGTCAGTTGTGTTTTCGGTGCATCATCAATGTAGACGGAGACGTTCATCATGTTGTGGCCGAGCCAATACGGTGTGAGCATGAGCGAGCGAAGTCCGCTAGTTCTCAGGAAGACAAGGATGGTTGCCGTCGGCAGGATGAATTGCATGAGTGAGCCGCCAAGGAAGTAAATGAACTGACCGAAAACCCGGAAGACACCGTGCCCGCCTTCGTGTATGAACAGATCAATCATGTCGAGAAGCCGTACAAAGATCGGCATCTCAAATCGTCCATGAGGCGTCAGATAGTCAGTCGACATGTAAAGAGAATAGTAGCAGAGTACGAAAAGGAGAAAGCATTCCAGAGCAATCAGGGCTTTTTTCATATGAGGCGCTTTTTCGTTGCGGATTTTGCTCGAGAACAGTGACAAATAATGCTGAGAATGTAGAGAACAATGGAGAGTAAGTCAATTCGCATGTGTGGGAATGGCAACTTTCTGAGAATTCCGACATCTCTCTGGTAGCAGGTTGACCGTGATACTGGAAGTGTTAACTTAGTCAGACCGGAACAATCGAAGAACCGAGCATCGTGCAGACTCTCACGGACGAACAACTCGTAGAACGTATCAAGGTCGATGAAGTGCGCGGATTTGCGCACCTGTATCATCGGTACAAGCATCGTGTTTATGCGTACTGCTACAGGCTTTTGCGTCACCCTCAGAATGCCGAGGATGCGACACAGGAAACGTTCCTCAAGATCCATCGGTCGTTTCAGCAGCTTGAAAATCCGGCATCTCTGCAAACCTGGATCTTCTCTATTGCGCGCAATGAAGCATTTACAATTCTTCGCCGGGTGAAACCGGTGGAAGAGCTCGAGAAAGCGGAGAACGAAGTCTGGGAGGAAGAGGGTCCGCTGGAACGGATTGTCGAGCGGGAGAGAGCGGAGGTTGTCCAACGCTGTCTGAGTCTTCTGAAACCCGCTTATCGTGAGGTGTTGATCCTCAGAGAGTACGAACACCTCTCGTATTCTGAGATTGCGAGAGTCACGGGTGCAAGTGAAAGTGCCGTAAAATCGGCTCTTTTCAAGGCGAGAAAAGCGATGGGGGTGAAATTGGATTCAATGATGAATGAAAGGGATGAGCGATGACGTGCGAAACGTATGAAGAGCAGATAAGCGCTTTGATCGATCATGAGCTCAAGGATGAAGAGACGGAAGTGCTTTTCGCGCATCTGAGCACATGCCGACGATGCAGGCACTCTCTGCAATCCGTCTTGGATTTGCGATCTGACTTCGGCGAACAAGTTCCGCCGATGGCACCGAAGGAGCTGGATGAGAAGGTGCTGCAGAGCGAAACGAGGCCAAAGCTGTATGCTGGCGATCGCAAGCCGATGACACTCCAGGTGTGGAAGCGAAGGATTTCAATTCCAATGCCGGTCGCGGCCGCCATGGCTATAGTTCTCGTCGCTGGTACCATCGTGTTGACGTCATTGTGGACGAGTCCGCAGACGATCTATGTGACAACACTGCCGACAGTGGAAGTCAGGGGAAACTTCCCTTAGCCAAGCACACAAATTCATTAAGGAGGAACGTATGAAACGATATATTCCAGTAATCACAACTATAGCCTTGCTGTTGATCCCGGTTCTCATCTTTACTCAGGAGTCAACAAAGTCGCCCGGTCGGGAGACGCAAAAGATCACCATTGTCTCAAGCCGAGGCGACACTGTGGTGCCGCGCGAGATTGAGCTCTCTTCATTGAAACCGTCGCAAAAAGTCAAAGTGTTTTCAAAGCAGGGAGACTCGATGGTCTTGGGTGAGATAGAAGTTGTCGCGAACTCACCCAGTGTTCAGGACAAGCAATCTAAGAAAGAACCACCTCAGGATTATGTCCCTTACGACAAAGCTCCCGAGGCGACAAAGCAAGTGCAGCCCAAATACCCTGACGCTGCTCTCAAAGACAGCGCCGAAGGAACAGTGTGGACGAAGGTTTGGATAGACGAATCGGGAAATGTCGCGAAGGCGGAGCTCCAAAAGAGCGATGCTATAATTTTCAACCAAGCCGCGCTTGACGCAGTAAAGCAATGGACGTTCAAGCCCGCAATGAAGGACGGTAAGGCAATCGCGACATGGGTATCAATTCCATTCCGCTTCAAGATTTCGAAAAGTGGCGAACTTACTGACTACTCGCGGCTGGGAATATCTCCACTCATCGTGTCTGTAGGACCGCGCACAGGGTACCGCGTGGTGCACCAGCACCCCTATCTCATCGGGCAATCTCCGACCGTATCAAATGACTGGTATCCCGAATCCGCGCTGAAGGACAAATTCGAAGGCATTGTGATTCTAAAGCTGAGCGTGAATCTGTATGGAAGAGTAGAACGGGTCGAGATTGAAAGCCACGCACGTGAGGATTTGGACAGTGCTGCCGTTCAGTTAGCCCGAACGTGGACATTCACACCGGGACAAGCCTACGGAATGCCGGAGAAGACAGTGATACGTGTACCCATCGCCTTCTCTTTGGGTCGGCCGCAGAAGTAGAAGGCATAAAGAAAGTTTCCGCGGTTACTTGAAAACCCGCCGGTCTTTCACGCCGGCGGGTTTCGTGTTTTTCCCCCTTTGAGTGTCACCCTGGCAGGTACGTAAGCTTTCAGGAGGGCGCCCCCTTTCAAATTCCCCACATTCTCACTCTTGACAATCTCGTGATTTTCTTTATATTGTTAGGTGATGTCAGTGCTAGCCTTACTTTATTCTGTATTCATCACGTTATAGCTAAATAACTAAAGGACCCGTGGAAATGAAGAAAATCGAAGCGATCATACGGCCGCATAAGCTGGAGGAGGTTCGCGAAGCTTTGCTCGAGGCTGGCTTCCACGGCATGACGATTCTCGAAGTCAAAGGTGTCGGCAGGCAAAAGGGGCATACGGAGGTCTATCGGGGATCGGAATACAAGGTGGACTTCCTCCCCAAGATCAAACTAGAACTTGTCGTTCCGGATCAACGCCTCGAGGTTGCGCTTTCGACAATTCTAAAAACTGCGCGGACTGGTCAGGTCGGTGATGGAAAAGTCTTTGTGCTCCCGGCCGAAGAGGTCATTCGCGTGCGAACGGAGGAGTCGGGGGAGGAGGCGCTTTAGAAAGGCAGAATACAGAATACAGAGCCTTGCCCTCGCCGTTCTGACTCCTGACTTCTAACTTCTAACTCCTGTCTTCCTTCAACAGAACTATCCACGCCCACCAACATGGAGAACATACTTGAAAATCGACACCGGCGATACAACGTGGCTTCTTATTTCAACGGCTCTCGTCATGCTCATGACACCGGGACTTGCATTGTTCTACGGCGGCATGGTGCGCAGGAAGAACGTCCTTGGAACCATCATGCAGAGCTTCATCGCTCTCGGCGTCGTCACCATTCAATGGGTGCTGTTTGGGTACAGCCTGGCCTTCGGACCCGACATTGGTCACGTCATCGGTAATCTGCAATGGGCTGGCTTGAATGGCGTGGGGCTTGAACCGAATCCCGACTATGCAGCAACGGTGCCGCATCAGGCGTTCATGGTTTTTCAGATGATGTTCGCCGTTATCACGCCTGCACTCATCACGGGAGCGTTTGCCGAACGATTCAAGTTCAGCACCTATGTTGTCTTCGTGCTCGCGTGGTCTACGCTTGTCTATGCGCCAATAGCCCATTGGGTGTGGGGAATTGGGGGGTGGATCCATAATCTTGGCGCCCTCGACTTTGCCGGTGGTCTGGTTGTCCACATCAGCTCAGGAGTCTCAGCCCTTGCGGCAGCGCTCATCGTCGGAAAACGAAAAGGCCACGGACACGATCACATGCCTCCTCATAACATGACGATGACTCTCCTCGGCGCATCAATTCTGTGGTTCGGTTGGTTCGGCTTCAATGGCGGAAGTGCGGCAGCATCGGGAGCGCTTGCAACGTCCGCCTTCGTCACGACGCATATTGCGGCCGCGGCTGCCGCCCTCTCATGGCTTTTTGTGGAATGGTCTCAACACGGCAAACCGACAATCCTCGGCGCTGCCTCGGGGTGTGTTGCCGGCCTCGTGGCAATTACTCCGGCTTCGGGCTTCGTTGGTCCGCTCTCTTCACTGGTCATCGGCCTCAGCGCCGGAGCACTCTGCTACTATGGCGTGAATTTCAAACACAAGTTTGGGTTCGATGACTCCCTCGATGCGGTCGGTGTGCACGGTGTGGGAGGAACATTCGGCGCTCTTGCGACCGGTCTGTTTGCATCGAAAGCAGTCAATGCCGCCGGAGCAGACGGCTTGTTCTTTGGCAACGCGTCGTTGCTCGGGATCCAGGCAATCAGTATTGTTGCCGCTGCCGCGTATGCTTTTGTCGTGACGTGGGCAGTTCTTTGGGTGCTTCGACAGACGATGGGATTGCGTGTAGATGTCGAACAGGAGGTCGAAGGACTCGACCTCAGCCAACATGGCGAAAGCGGTTACATCTCTTGACCAACTATTTGAAAACACCCCCGAAATGGCCTCGTTCAAAGCTGTTTTAAGGGCGCCCCTATGGTGGTGCGACACGGCTGCCTTGGGCCTGAACGGATGACCGGTTGACTCTTTCGGCGCATTCCTGCAAATTGAATCCAGTCTCCTTAGGCTTGTTAGACCGGCACCGTTAACGTTTCGATATCCCCAAACTGACAAGTTCCCCCCAATATCCATAGATGCAGCCCTGAGTGCTGCGAGCAAATGGAAGATCAATCGAAATCATCTCTGACGATCACGCTCTGGTGGGTTCTCACCGGAGTTCTGATTGTCTCCGCCGCTTTCATCGTTGGATCGAAGTGGGGACTCTGGACAGCGATTGATGCGTCCGGAATTGTCGCCGGCCTCTATCTCATTGCTTTGACCCTCTATGTTGTTCGCAAACCGCTTGGTTGGCGGACACGTCTCTTGGCCTATCTCGTTGTGGGATTTGGTCTGGGAGCTGTGGCATTCTTGTGGTATCGATCGCAAGCCACAGCGGGGCAACAAGCGACACTCCGACGTCAGCAATACGCGGAGCAGACTCGAGGGAACATGGTCTCGATCATGACGGAGCGTCTTCGTCAATCAATGCAGGAATACTACCGCCACGAGCCCAAGGCTCAGGGATCGCTGCGGGAGATCTTCGTCCGTCAAAACCCGGTTCTGAAAGAAGGAAAGAAAGAAGACTTTGACTTCATCGGAAAATGGAGCCTCAAGATGCAGCCACAGGCGATGGACAGTGTTGTCCTCGTGGCGCAGTCGGACTACAAGGGTAGGAATCCGGACTTCAAGAATCAGGACGGTACCGTTGGTCGTGTTCAGGAAAAAACGATTTTGACGAGAAAGGGCATCGTTCGTGTCTCAGAAAACTGAGCCGACAGACAACACGGGCGGGAAGCAGCAGCATCTCATTCCAACCGCACTTCTTGTTCAACTCTGCCTGATTGCATTGGTCGCGCTGACGTTGATGATTGTGCTTGAGCGGGTTGTGATGGCGGGAGCAAGGATGCGTACGGAGCTACAAATCGATTCACCACTTGTCTATCCCTGGATCACTGTGGGTAACACCACACTGACGGCTGCCCTCAGAGGGTTCGAAGGGAGAATTCCCGGGATCTTGTCTGTGAAGATCTATCTGTTGGCAGGAATGCTGATTGTGTTCGTCATGTGTCCGACGTTCTTTCTGTTTGGCTGGCGTAGACGTCGTTTGGCACGAATGAGCGGATCGTTTGCACCCATCCGATCGCTACGGGATGTATCATCCATTGGCTATGCATTTAGCGGCGTTGTTGTGTTCTTTGTTGTGGTAACCATCGGACCGCTGACAGCAATACAAATGACTCAGTCAGCGTCGCGATGCGAGTCGGACGCAGCACGACTTCTCCGCTATGAAACAACCACCGAGCTGAATTTCATTTTGGACAATATCCTTCAATACCGGCTTCTGCCGAAAGAAGTTGGCGGTGGGAACGGATCATATATAGGCTACGTCATACCGGAAAATCTTGCGAGAACCGACAAGGCAGAGTACACTGCGACGGTGAAGGCCGACAAAGTGATCGTGAAAGCCGAGTCAGCGAACTGTGCTACGAATACGATAACGGCGACTCTTGATGCTCATGGCTCCGCGAGACCAATGGACTTCGAAGGCAATTGGGGGTATGGGTGATGACAAACCTGAGCGCCGGGTGCGCTTCCCTCACACTTCATCGGTACTCTGAACAGATATTCGAACAACACGGTGCTCCATTGTTTGAAGGAACCTCATTTGAAAGACGGTAGCTTGAAGGAAATGGTCAATGTCGACGCTCGGTTGACCATCGCGGCGTTCTGCCTCCTGGTCATTCTGCAGCTTTTTCCAACCTACTTCTTGTTCGGTATGCGTTCCGTGCCGTACTACGATGGCTCTGTGTACTTGATCTGGGTCGGAGTTGGCAGCGCGCTCGTGAGCGGGTTCATCAGCAAGAGAGCCGGGAGACTTGCGTTGTTGGAGTGTGTAGTTGCCACGGCGCTGTACTGCCTCGTGATCTTCCTGATCTATGGTGGTCACGGTCGGGGATATGCTCTTCGCGGGGGTGTGGGATCAGGGAATGTGCTCATTTTTCTTGTCTTCCTCCTTTGTATCCTTGGCTCGATTGCTGGACGGGTCATGGGATTGCGCGAAGAGAACAAAGTATCGACACTGACCCCTGAATAGTGTTGCAAGAGCATCAGTCTGAAGTCTTACCTCATATCATCTCATTTCGTAACTGAGGTTCTCAGCGCAATGGGCATGTGAAAATCGGTCGCACCCATTTGCCAACCTGCGAAATCCCATCAAATTCCTGAATCAAACTCAGCTGACTTCAAAGAGCCCTGTCCGCTCAGCAACTTTTTGCTTCTTTGTGGGTCTTATGGCAAATTAGGGCAGCGGTCAAGACCACAAGGGCCCCCCATTGGAATTCCAGACTGAGGAACAGCTTGTAGAGAGCGTGCGGCGCGGCGACACAGACGCGTTCGAAGAACTCTACCATCGTTACAAGCGTCATATCTTCACGTTCTGTTTGAAGCTGACAGGTGATCGCTCCCTCGCCGAAGACGCTACGCACGATACGTTCCTCAAGATGTATCAGAACGTGGGGACATTGACTGATACCAGTGTCTTTCGGTCCTGGCTTTTCACCATAGCGCGCAATGAAGTCTTCAAAATGCTCCGTAAGCATCACCGAAACGGAACAGTGGACGCAGAATCTGTCTGGACAGACGAAACTCCGCTCACCTTCGCACAGACGAATGAAACGAAAGCCATCGTGATGGCTTGCATTGATTCTCTCAAAGTGGAATATCGAGAAGTGTTGCTTCT
Organism: Ignavibacteriales bacterium; assembly: GCA_026390585.1. GTDB lineage: Bacteria > Bacteroidota > Ignavibacteria > UBA10030 > UBA10030 > UBA9647. The sequence goes on from JAPLFP010000201.1 coordinate 52,187, forward strand.
GCGCGAATATGAGCAGCATACATATGAGGAAATTGCCGCGATCACGGGGAGCACAGAGAGTTCGGTAAAATCAAGATTGTTTAAAGCGCGGAAAGCGCTGGCTGAGAAACTAAAACCGTATTTCAAATTGTGACTCCATTCTGATCCTTCTGCGGGAGGGTAGATAACATCCCTCCCCCTCACAGGGGCAGGTCAGGAGGGAGTCTGATGTAAGTCATCAATGTGTAGGAGCGCTACCCCATGAACCACGAAAACTTTCAACAGCGCATCAGCCTCTATGTTGACAATGCGCTGAGCGACACAGACACGGCGACACTCTTTGCTCACCTTTCACGATGCGCCGAGTGCCGGGAGTTCATGAGATTGACGTTGGGCGTCCATGCATATATAGCGGAAGAGGAGCTGGCTGAAGTCCCGCTCTCTCTCGACCGACGCGTCCTCGCAAGCGTAGCAATGGCATCAGATCAGCCAGAACGAAGACCATGGTATGCGCCGATGTGGTTCACCAGGATCTCGATTCCTTTGCCGGCAGCGGCCTCGATATTATTTTTGATTATCGTTGGCAGCCTGTTGTTTTCACCGATCCTTGCTCAGGAACCACAACATCAAACTGAAATCCCGGCGTCCTTGATCTCAAGAATTCCCGCTTCGCTTCAGAGATAGCCGAAGTTGAAGAGATAGGAGCTCTCGTTATGGAGAAAAACACAGTGACTATCGAAATCAAACAGGAAGTTTCGATCACACTTCTCTGGATTGTAGCTGGGGTGATCTTTGTTTCTCTGGTTTTTTTGCTTGCGCCTTCTTCAATGGAACTCTGGCCATCGCTCAACGCAGCTGGAATTGCAGGTGCGGTGTATCTCATTGCGATGCTGACCTATGCGCTCCGCAAGCCGCTGGAGATGAGGGTCAGGGTCTGGATTGGCGTTGCGGCTATCGTCGTTCTTGCGCTCGGAGCGTTCACATGGGTGGGGATGCAGGCTCAGACCGAATTCCAGGCCGACATGATGATGAAAATCAGGGGCGTCATCGGCAGAAATGTCATGCGACGCTATGTGTCGGAGGTGCCCCTCAAAACTCTGGACGAGTTCTATCAACAGCGTGGCCCAAATAAGTCATCGTTGGCGGATATCTTCTGCAAAGAGAACCCGGGAGCGGTAGTAGGAGCAAATATTCACAGGCCCGAATGGGAGGGCGATTGGTGGCAAGTTGTCGTCACGAAACTCGAGCCGGCGACGATCGAGCTTCTTTCACAGGAAACATATGTGAAAGGGCGGGATCCGCAGTTCAAGAACCGCAATGGCCAGGTTGGAATGATGCAGGAAAAATCCATTCTGACAGAGAAAGGAATCACGTATGTCTCAGAAAACTGATTCTCCGGATTTTGCCTCCGGATTCATATGGCAAATTGTCCTCCTGACAGTCGTTGTGCTTTGCTTTGCCGTCTATGTACGCAGTCAGGAGCATTCGATGAGTAGACTGGGTGTTTCGTCGCCGACCACAATCTTCCCATGGATGATCGGGGGAAAGCAGACGATTGGAAACGGTCTTCGGGCATTCGGTGGCAAGCCGCCGGAGCCCCCGCCAATCGATGATAAGGTCCGAGCACTTGGCCCTGTCTTGGTCAGTATGGTTCTCTGTCCGACAGTCTTCTTTCTTGAGTGGCGGCGGCGACGGTTAATGAAAGAAAGGCCTTTCCAAAAAACGCCATTGAGAATATCCGGCATCTTCTATGCTCTCTGTGGATTGGTGGTCGTGTTAGTGGCGGTAGCGGTCGGACCGATAGCATATTTCGGAGAGAGTGCGCGGGCAAACACTCGGCACGCTCATGCCATTCAAAGCAATAGAGACGTTATCGATAACGAGCTGTACTTCCTCGCTGTCGATGCAGCACAGTACAACATTCTTCCGAGGCAACTCGGTGGTGGTGAGCGAAGCTTTGAAGGGTTTGCGGTTCCGGAGACGAAAGCAAAAACAGAAGAGGCGTCATATTCAGTGACGGTGACAAAGAGCATGGTTTCATTTCGCGCTACATCTACAAGATATCCTTCTTCCACCGTTCAAGTGAACGTTGACAGCCTCGGACATATACGTGATTGGAGATATGAAGGTGAGTTCCAATAATTGCTCTTCACGGTGAGAGGCTACCAGGAGAAAACAATGAACGACACACAGACATTACGTTTGACGAAGATTGACTGGCGATGGCTGGTCGTCACGTACTGCTTTCTCGTCCTCTTCCATCTCTTGCCCACCCTTCTTGAATTGAGCTTGTGGCAATTGTTTCTCTCCCACGGGATTTGGCAATTTGTTGCTTGGACTGCATTCGGCGTCGCTGTGGTTGGTGGATATGTAGGGTACAGATCGCACGGCACCAACATTCTGGAGCCGGGCATTGCGTCAATGCTTTATGTGGCGACGCTGATTGTTCTATTGTCAAAAGTCCGCGACGTCCAGGCTTCAGGGTACCGGCTGATTGGATTGCTGGTCGCGCTTCATCTCATTGTGTTTCTGGTTGGCTGTTTTGGCGCAGCGGTCGGGAACTGGTTGAAGACACGAAGGGAACGAGAAAAAGAAGTCGGCGACAGTTAGCAACCCGCGAGATCCTCGCGTAACAAAACCCTCATATTCACAGCGTTTCTTGATAGTGGGCCGAAAAGTTGTCGCCCGTCATTGCACTTCAACGCGAAATAAGTACATTAAAAATGTTGTATCATGAGCACCAGTCCACTCCCGGACAACCTCAGTTCATAGAAAAAGTCGGCTCAATCGCGATTCCACAATTCGAAGGACCATGCATGCGTATTCTTGCCCTCGTTGTTACCATTCTTTGTGCAAGCGCTCTTTATGCTCAAGAGGTGACAGTCATTTCAGGGAAACTTCTCGGCTATGACAAGAAACCGATGTTGATGGCTCACGCTCACCTGCTGAAGACTTCCAGCCCCAAGCCTCTCGCCCAAGTTCGCGCGAAGAACGATGGATCCTTTGAGATTACAACGAAGGAGACCGGACTGCTTGTTGTGGAATTCACCGGTGTCAGCCACCGGGCGCTTGACGTTCCTTTCCTTGTTGAGAAGCCGCTCAAGATCGAACTCTCTGTCAGCCTGTCAGCCTATTCGTACGCCGACGAGATGAAGGACGTGAAGATTATGACAGACATGACTGACTATGCCTTTGACAAGGCGCAACCGATGCAGAAACAAAGCGACGGCACGTACGCGATCGAACTTCAGACGACCAAGGACAAGGTCACTTATCAGGTCCTCGGTGCCGAGAAGACCGGCCGCAGTATCAATGGGACGCAATCGGACGCCTTTGAGTATGATGATGCCGGTGATTATCGCTCAATTGTGGCGGCGAAGGAGGGTAAAGTGAAGATCGTGTTCGATCCGTCGAAAACTCTTCGCTCGACGGCGGAAGGGGAAGTGAAATTTTCGGATCCTACCGCAACGGTCGCCAAGCTCGCGGGCATACAGATGGAAATTGGCAAGCGTGCCGCAGTCATATCAACTGCGATGGACGCATTCATCAAGGCAGGGAATAACTGGAAGAACTTCACCTACGACTGGTCCGCAGATCAGGCTTCTATTGTGTCGCGACTGAAAACAGAGAAAGATCCTATTATACACCAGGCGTTGTTGATGGACTATGTCGACACCAAGAGCAAGTTCGCGGCCAAGGCCGACCCCGCCATGGGGGCGCGGATGTTGAAAGAGGTTCCGCCGGACTCGAAACTCTGGATGATGCCCACGCTGCCGTTCATGAAAGCGGCATGGGATCTCTGTGGCGATGAGAACGCGTTCAAAGAGTACCTCACGAGGTTCCTTGACAAGAATCCTGACATGTCGCTGAAGTCGAACATGCTCATGAGTAATCTGATGAACGCAAAGATGACGAACGACGAAAAGACCCTTAAATTGTATTATGATGTGGCAGTGAAGTTTTTCGGTGACTCACCGATAGGAAAGAGTGTGAAGGAGCGCTTCTCGCCGGTCATCAACATCGCCGTTGGAAAAGCAGTACCGGCTTTTAAGGTGAAATCACTTGAGGATACAACAAAATTCTTCACGAACAACACCTTCAAGGGAAGAGTGTACATGATTGATTTTTGGGCCACCTGGTGCGGACCGTGTGTTGGTGAGATGGAAAATCTTCACAAGGCATATGGAAAGTTCAAATCGAAGAACTTCCAGATCCTGAGCCTCTCGCTCGACAAGAAACCGGAAGATGTCGCCAAATTCCGGGCCGACAAGTGGAAGATGCCATGGCTTCATACGTTCGTTACCGAAGACACGTCGCTCACGAATTCTTTCGAAGTTATAGGGATTCCCAGACCGTTGTTGGTCGACGGAAACGGGAAAATCATTGCCATGGAGACAGAGCTGCGCGGTGAGCAGCTTGAAAAAACGCTGGCCAAGTTCCTTGGTGAGCCGAAATAGCAGAATCGTCACAAGACGGTTTGGGTTAACGTGGAGGGTGATTTCTCAGGTGGTCGACGATTCAGCAAAACCGTGTGGGAAAAGAATTGACTGGATCGAGGTAGGATATGGGACAAACACAACTTCTCCTTGTTATTCTGGGTATCATTCTTGTCGGTGTAGCGATTTTTGTCGGCATACAGATGTTCCAGCACAATTCTGTCGACGACGTGCGAAATTCGGTCATGACGGACCTCAACAGTTATGCTGCGCGAGCGTTGGCGTACTATGGAAAACCTACGACGCAAGGGGGAGGCAACAAGAGTTTTGATGGCGTCACGATGAGCATGATCTTTCCCAGCTCGGAGAATGTCAACGGGCGTTACTACATTGAGAGTGCTGAAGGTGACAACTGTGTAATTGTTGGCGTCGGGAATGCGGTCGCCGGAGAGGATTCCGTCCGAATTCGGATTCGTGTCACACCGGACCGGAATACTATCGAAATTATTAACTAGAATCTCAAGAATCACCATTTCAAAGAAGAACTGTCACGCAAAGTCGCAAAGACGCAGAGCAAATCTAGAAACTAGAACTTTTGCTGCTCTGCGCCTGCCTGCCGCAGTGAGATCTCCATGGCGGGCAGGTTTCTGCGTGAGACTATTTTCTTTCCCAGAGTGTTTTTGAGATAGGATTTTAGAAGTCCAGAGCTAACGAGTCCTTCTCCTCAGTTTCCCATCAAAGCACCAATAGCTCGTGGAGGTACGACGGGCCTTCTCCAGATGTTATGCATCACCGTTCTCAGCTCACTCGCCCCGATCCCCCAAGAGTCCACTTAGCAACAGAAAAACGATGTTGATCACTAAACAAACCAGCCGGTTGTTTCTGTGGGTTACGGTTCTCTGGCTTGCATTGCCTCCTTCGGGACTCCTCGGCCAGGGAATGCCCCGCGCCATCGTTCGAGGTCAAGTCGTTGACGACTCAACTGGTGCCGTGATCCCCTTGGCAAATGTGTTTGTGGTCAGCTCAAAGATCGGCACCAGCTTTCGGTGACCGCACGAGAACCGCTGAAGGTTGAGAACAAAGCTCTTGGCTATCTCTTTCAGTGTGTGTTGATGTATAGCACGGTAGGAACAGGCACCTTTCAATTCACCGCGTTCGTAGGATTTGAAGGGCTCAAGACGACAAATGACAAAGAAGCGAAAGAGTGGGAGAGCAGCCGTCGAAAAGCATACTATGGTTCGAAAAGGCATTTCCTGGAGTCCCTGATCAGGAAACGATCGAAAGAAGAGGGCTTCACTGCGAATCTGATCGGATTTTCCGGGCAACGAGAAGCATTGCACAAACCGGTCGAGTTGGAAGTGAATCCGGACACACTGGTGAGTCCCAGTGATTCGCCATATGAGAGGAAACTCAGCTTCATGGGTTACTTGCAGGTTGTCTATTCCCGCGATGGCGTACTACATATCTCTCTTCTCGAATTGCAGGGACTTGTAGCCGTTATCTACACGAATGGACTGAATCCGCCTGGCATTTGGACACATGGTTATTGGTCATTGCAGAGGGCAGCGGAGATGCTGCCGGTTGATTATGAACCGGAGTAGGCGTCCCCCCGCAAACCTGGTAAAATCCCGGAATCTTCCTGAGCTTGCACCGTAGATTTCGGGATTCTTCCTGCGCTTCCCCCAGCGAGCAAGTTTTACCCTCTTTTCGCATCTTACCTCTTGTAGATACAGTTGTAGCCATCCGCACCGTGATCTCAATGCACTCTCCTGAAGACAGTGAATTGCTAAGCCAGATCCGTTCCGGCAACGAACGGGCCTTTACGGATCTCTATAACAAGCACCGGAGAAGACTGCTGGCGTATTGTTTCCGTTTGCTGCAGGACCGGGTCGCGGCGGAAGATGTGGTGCAAGTGGCATTTCAGAAGGCATATGAATCACTCAGCTCACTCAACAAACCCGAGCTATTTTTCTACTGGCTGTATAGTATTGCACGCAATGAAGTCTATAGCGTGGTTCGCAGAACACGAAAAAACGGCACAATTTCTTCCATCGACGATGAGAAAGACATCTGGGACGAAGAGACACCGCACGAGCTCGTGTTGAAGAATGAATTGGCAGAACTTGTGCAATATCATCTCAATCATTTGAAACTGGAGTATCGAGAAGTCTTGATATTACGGCAGTATGACAAACTATCGTACGCAGAGATCGCAGCCATAACGGGTGACACCATCAGCTCGGTTGAGTCGAGACTTTTCAAGGCACGTAAAGCGTTAGCAAAGAAGCTTGCGCCATATTTTAACGAAGAGGAGAAATCATGAATTGCGTGGAATACCAACAAATGATCAGCAGGCTTGTCGATCTCGAGTTGAAGGCGGCGGCGAGTACGGAGCTGTTTGAGCATCTTGGAAAGTGCGCTGAGTGCCGGGAGTTTCTTGATACGATGATGAAGCTAACTGCAGAACTCGATAAGGTTGGAATGCCGCTGGAGCATTCCGAATCGATAAGCGACAAGCGTTTCTATGTCGGCGACCGAATGTCCGCTCCTCGGATGGCTGGGCCACGGTCTTTTCGTTCTCGCATCTCAACGTTTGCGTTGCTTATCATGCTTACGCTTTTCATCGGGCTACTCTTTTCGGTGAACATCAGTGCACAGAGAACACAAGAGCCAATTCCTCAAGAACTGGTTCAACCACGCTGACATTTGTTGTAGAAACTTCTGGAGACGAAACAATGGACAAGAAATCTGATAAATCCTCGAGAGAACTTTTGATGTATTTTGTTCTCGCTCTGATGTTTGGCTTGTTGAGCATTCCAGCCGGCAGGATGATCACTCTCACTTATTTTCAATCCCCCGGCCATGTGATACTAAATCTGCGCTGGGTGTTCTGGTTGTGCACTACGCTCTCGATTCTCTGCATACTGCCCCTGTTTAGAGCATTCTTCTTCGTTCTTCACCAGCGCGGCTCTTTACCAAAATCCGTCGACTGGTTATTTACAGATGAAGTCGAACAAAGAATTGAAAATGCTATGGAACGCCTGCGATCAAAAGTATTCAGTGCTATCGGTCGCCTCGTGATCGCAGGGGCGAGCATCCTTGTCGTTGTCATGCTGTTGTTCCGAACCGGTGCGATCCACAATGATGAGATTGACAGCAATCTCTACGCGCTTGCTCACTCTCTGAAGGGCAAGTATCGACAAGAGGCAAAGTTCAGCAACGTTTCAGTGTTAGATTTTATTCGCCCACATTACGGCGAATATCTCCCCGACTGTCTCAAGCTCGTTCGGGATCTCAAAGAGGCAGGTGCTAAAGTTGTGCTGCTGCGACTCTCGCCCGAAACTACGACTCCTCCGGTCGACCCGAAGGAGGGGCTAAGATTAATAAGAGAACTCGAGAACACGGGCATTGTCGTATTTGGCACACCTTATGGACGTGATTTCCGTTACGCGGATTCGGCGGGCGAAATAAGATTCTCCAAGGGAACGTTTACCGTCTCAGGGCACAACATGGAGGAGTCGATTGATCTTTGTCGATTCAAGCCGTCGGGAATGGAAAGAGAATACACTGACCCTCTGCGCGATGTAACATTAGAGATCATTCGCAAATACAAGGGGTATTCAGATCATCTCTCACCCGAGCGTGGCGCAGACCAAATCAGATTTGGTGATTTCACCATACCAGTGACCAACGACGGCTGGATGTTCTCGCGAGACAAGGGCTTCCCCACCGGTCGCACATTGGTCTATGTGGACAACAAAGGCGATTGGGTGTATTGGCGTCAACAAGGGTCCATGTGGACCTCCCCTGAGGTGAAAAAGGCGGGGTTAGCAGTGTCGACGCCACCATTGGGAGCAATGAAACTCCTAGACGCGGAAGTGCAGGGAAAAATCGTCCTTCTGGCCGAGAGTTTCGGCGAGCGCAACATTTTAGGCTCCAGCACCCGCGCCTACGCCTCGGCTATTGAGAACATTTTGGCCGGAACAATAACCACGAAATCAGAAACAGGCTATCTTTGGTTGTCTGTGGTCTGTGTGGTAATTGCAGGCTTCATCGCTTATCGCTTTCGAATGGTCGCTGCCATTCTCTTGATGTCTGTCTTGGCTGTTTGCACACTTCTGTTTGGATCCTACCTCTACGACAGTCAGAATATCCTTCTCGATATTTTTTATCCGCTCATCTCTCTGGCAATGGCAATGGTGGCGTTTCCGGCTATTGCGTTGGGGCGGAGGGGACAGGAGAACGAGGTTTTGAAAGAGGTGGTTAAATAGGCTCAAGATTTAGTACGTAAGTCGCACAACAGGAGTCGGGCCATCGGCGCAGTCGGGCTTCTGGAGTTAATCAGCACGATGGGTCTTCATGTGAAACCGCTCCCCCTTTTTAGGGGGAGGCAGGAGGAGGTCAGCACACGGCGTTTCGCTTCAACGTAGCTTCGACCTTCTCGAAGATCATTCGCACCACCCCCTCGCTGTTTGTCAGCACATCTGCATTAATAAACCGCAGAACCTCCAAACCGTCACTTCGCAAATCTGCATCTCGTATCTTGTCCCGCCGTCTTCCCTCGGGTGTGTAGTGCTGAGAACCATCCACTTCGATGACAAGCTTCGCCTTTACACAATAGAAATCCAGAATATAGAGGTCGTAAGGGACCTGCCTTCTGAATTTGACTCCAAGCTGGTTGTTGCGAAGCAAGGACCAGAGTTTTCGCTCTGCGTCGGTCATGTTGTGGCGCAGTTCTCTGGACTTTGAGATCAACGATCTTGTGTATCGAGGGAGGTGTTTTTGCATGTGTGCTCGGAGTGGTGCTGGGTGCCAATGAACCTCACCCTGTCCCTCTCCTAAGAGGAGAGGGTAAGATAGTTCAAGTTTTGATGCTAAGTAAATCGATTTGCACTACGGTCTGGTCGCACAACAACAGGGCAAATTGTGTGTAACGTAGGCAACCTTCCTTCCCCTCCTAGGCGAAGGACAAGATGGGGTCAGCAACCGCTACTGCTTCTGCATCTCCAGCTTCTGCAGGGCGTCGAAATACTTGCGGATGAGCTCCTGGTAGTCTTTGGAGTATCCGTGTTCGAGGGATTTGAGGAGGTCTTCCAGAAGTTTGTTTTTTCCCTCAAGCAATGAGGGATCAAGATCGCCGGGGCCGCGGCGGGCGACCTGCGTGCCTGTTGTGGCTTTTCGTTTTTTCTCGTAGTCGCGCTCGCGCATGGACTTCGAGGCGTCGAGTAATCGCGAGAGGATCCGTTCCTGTTTGCGGAGAGTTTCCGGATTGACGTTGTTCTGTGCGAGGTTCTGAACCACCTCTCTCATTTCATCAGCGATCTTGTCGAGATCGCCGAGCATCTTCTTCTGCTCGCCGCTTGCCTGCGCTTCTTTGTTCAATTGCTCCAGAGATTTGCGCACAGCTTCTTGCTCGACAGCCAGGCGCGCTGCATCCGCTGCCTGCTGCATGCTCTGTGTCTGCATGTTAATGGATTGCTGCTGACCTGCCATCATCTGAAGCTGCTGCATGAGTCCGCCCATTCCAGATCCGCCCGACTGTTGCATCATGTTTTGCATGGCACTCTGAAGCTGGGTGGCGGTTTTGTTCAGCGAACTCATCGATTGGCCCTCTTCCTGCGATGCGCCGTAACCGTTCCGTCCTTCAAGAGCCTCAAGGGAACTCTGCATATGTGCCATTGCTTCGCCGATGGAGCGTCCAATTTCCGGAGTTACGGCGAAGGATCGCTTCGAAAGTTCACCTAACCCGCGAATGACATTCTGCATGTCCTGCATCGCTCGCATTTGATCCTGCGCGTTCTGGCGTAATTGCGGCGAGTTGGTCGGTGCTGCCTGTGCCTGCTGCTTCAGGCTCTCTTCGCGCTTTGACAGCTCCAGCATATCGTTTGTCGCCCGGCGAAGTGCATTCAACGTCTGCTGCATCTGCTTCTGCAGCATCTCTTGCTGAATTGATTGCAGTTCATTTGCTTGCTCATGGAGCTCTTGCTCAACCTGCTGCTGTGTTTGCTGCGCTTGCGACAGCTGCCCGGACTGCATTTGTTTGCCGGCCTGGTTCATCTTTTGCCCAAGTTGCTTTTCTTGCATCTGGGCGTTCAGCTTCTGCATTCGATCCGCAGGCATCTCGGTAAAGAACTCTTCCATGCGCTTCTGGACATCGGACGTTTCCCGCTCGAGCTGGTGTTGTTTCTCGACCAGATCGTTCTGCTTCTTTGCGAGCTCGCCTCTTTTCTGCTCGTCGTTTGCGGCCTTGGATGTTTCTTGGGAAAGGTCTTTCTGTGTCTGCTCGAGTTCCTGTGCCCGCTTACGTGCCTCGTCAATTTTCTGTTCTATTTGAATCCGTTTCAGCAGTTCAATCGTGCGCTCGATGCTTTGACGGAATTGGTCCTCGGAGAATGTTAGTTTCTGCATCGCCTGCTGAAGCTGCTCCTTGTTCAGGTTCTGCATCGCCTGCTGCATTTGCTTCAGTGCCTGCTGAAGCTCGGCGGAGTTCAACTGCTCGAACATCTGCTGAAGTTCCTGGTACTTCTCCATTGTCTCCTTGGAGAGTACCTTCTGCTGGTCCATTTTCTGGACCATCTCACTGAGCTTGTTCTGAACGTTGTCCAGTTTCTTTTGGAGCTCCTGATACTTCTTCGACATCTCCTCCAACTTCTTCTGCTGCTGCCAATCCATCTCCTTGTTCTTCTTCATATCCTGGTTGACGGACTCGATTTTCTCCTTCAACTGTTTGGCATCCTGGAGCGCCTGCTTCATATCGTCGAGCGACGCCTCATGCCCTTTGTCGACCTCCGCAAAGACCTCTTCGAGAGAAGGAAGACGGATCAGAAATGTCTGACTCTTTCCTGACTTGGGTCCGCGCACAGCGTCATTATCAAATACCTCTGCGTAGTATTCGATGACGTCCTCCGGAACGAGATGTAGAGGCGTCAGATCCCATGTATACGGCAACTCGAGTTCTGTTGAAATACCCGATGGGAGAGCGATGGAAACGAATCGTGGGGATTCCCAGGGCTTCTCATAGCGGGAATGGACCATGCGATACCCAATCCGAAGGGCCGATATTCCAAAATCGTCTTTGGCTTGTATCAAGAGACGGAGAAACGGATCGCCGGTAAGGTCGGTATTGCGTCCGGGTTGAAGGAGCGCGACCGTCGGAGATTCATCAGGAATGATCTTCAGTTGATAGCGAATAGGATCGGCGTTCGCAAGGTTTTCTGTATCGTTGACATGGATATGGTAGTCCGTCTCGGTCTCGAGTCGGAAAGACGCAGAGAACTTCTGATTGTTGATAGCCAACGAGAGCGGTGCACCCGTGCCGAAGACGACCGTTCCTCCGCGGAGGTCCTTGCTGGCGATACCGGAAAGAGTAATTTTCGTTCCGGCAAGGGCTGTGACATCGCCGATGAATTCGTCCTGGACCTTCGGCGGCAACTTCGTATATCCGGGGTAATCAAGTCGCACCTGGAACGAACGGAAGACAGGCCGGTCAACGACGGTGAGCTTGTATCGCTGACTTTCTGCGTTGGAAATCGTAGCATAGTACTCCGTTGTGCCGCGAATATTCTGAAATGTGGTCCTGTACACTCCTGCAGAATCCGGTCGAAGCTCAGCATGCTCGAAGGTCTTCGTTCCCTCCAGTCGCCAGAATAAGCCAAGAGCATGCCGATGTGTGGCTTCTGGGAGGAGGTGAACGGTCTGGACGCGAACGGCAATCTGGATCGTCTGCCCTTTGATGACCTCGCTGTTTCCCGGCGTCACTTCAAGAGCAAATTCCGCGGGGGAGACGAATTCCCTGTTGTAGTGGATGATTCGAAACAGCGAGTCCACGAATTGTCCCGGAGAGGCAAAGACAAGGAGAAGCGAGCCGAAAAAGCTCACGGCGAAGAGTTTCACGGAGCGCAGGACAGGTGAAGTATTGATCGAAGCGGTGAAATCGAGGTCGCGGATATTGTCAGCGAGATCCTGAAATGAAGCATCGACAAGCTCGGGGGAGTACAAGGACTTCCCGGCAACGATTTCCTGATGCAACTGGAGAAGGTTCAGCAATCGGTCGTGAATCTGGGGGAACGAGGCTCCAACAATTGTTGCGAGCTCAAAATCATCTGCTGACCGGAGCACGCCGAGGGCCTTCAGAACAGGACGGCCAACATACCACAGGAATAACAAACCAGTGAGTGCGAAAATGAAGAAGAAGACTGCTGTTCGACCTGAGCTGTCAAGTCTGAATCCAAGCTCGAGAAGCGTCGCAGCGACAAGCGCAAGGATGACGATCGTGCAGAACGAAAGGATGTTGGCGCGAAGCTCAACAGAGTGCTGGCGCTTTCGTGTGGCGGAGAGACGGTGGAGAATGTCGGTTAATATGTTAGAGGATGATGGCAAGTGTCGGGCAAAATTCTAAATCCTAAACCTCAAATCTCAAACAAACTCCAAACTCGAAATTCGAAACAAAGTGTTGGTCCGAAGTTTTGAATTCGGATTTCGACATTAGTGCTTCGTATTTCATTTGATATTTCGATATTCGTATTTCGAATTTCAAGACAGTGCTTTCAAACCGAGGCCTTTAGTGACTCAACGCCCACACCACAATGTTCGTTCCGAAGCGAAGCGCTTCCTGGCGAACGGATTCAGGGTCGCCATGCACTTCTGGGTCAGCCCATCCGTCGCTCGGGTTAGATTCATATGTATAATAGACAGCCAGCCGGCCTTTGTAAAACAG
>JAPLFP010000265.1 GCA_026390585.1 Ignavibacteriales bacterium
TCAATTCCCCTGAAACTCCGATCTACAACAAGAGCCGAGTCCTGTACGGTTTGTTCCATTCAAAAGACGCTGTTCGCGCACAGGACAACGCGCTTATGGTTGAGGGGTATGCCGATCTGATATCGCTCTATCAGGCTGGTATCCAGAATGTTGTGGCTTCAAGTGGGACGGCACTGACGGAAGAACAAGTCCAGCTAATTTCCCGCTATGGCAAGAAGCTGACACTCGTCTATGACGCTGACTCTGCAGGGTCGAATGCTACGTTGCGTGGGATGGATATCGCTCTTGCGCAGGATCTTGATATTTCCATTGTTGAACTTCCGGAAGGAGAAGATCCTGATTCATTCATCCGGAAGTCCGGTGGGAAAGAATTCCAGAAGCTCCTCAATCAGGGAGTGTCGTTCATTGATTTCAAAGCTCGGCAATTTCTTCGCACCGGCTCGTTTTCCACGCCGGAGGGAAAAGCGCAGGCTGTTCGCTCGATCGTGCAGTCTATCGCAAAAATGAAGGATGAGCTGAAGAGGAACTTCTACATCAAAGAGGTCGCGACGAAATACGACATCTATGAATCTGTTCTGTATCGCGAGCTGGAGAAATGGACGGGAGAACGCAACCGGAGCGCATCATTCGGTGGGCTGCGAACGAACGGGACCCAACACTCGAGCCCCGGCACAGATCTTGAGAATGCACCTTTTGCCTCGACCGAGAAGAAACGAAGTACGGTGGCGGAAAAAGACATTCTGAAATTGCTCCTGGAACATCCATCAGAGATGATCGAGTTTGTTTTCTCGTACATCACGATCGCTGATATCACAGACCCTCAGATCCGGAAGATCATTGAGTTCCTGCTCTCCCGTTTTGACGAGAGGGGCCCCGGCCAGGTCACAGAGATTGTCGGAGAAATGACTGACCCGGCGCTCAAGGGCATCGTGACGGACATTGTGATGAGCAGGTACGAATTGAGCAGACGATGGGAGAGCAACGATGGTGAAATTGACGTTGCGGATCCCTGGATGGTTGCTCGCGATGCTATCGTTGATCTGAAGAAGAAAGTCTTGGAGAACCAGGTCGAGGAGAACAGGCGGGCACTGAAAGATGCCTCTGCCCGCGGATTGGATGCTCAACCATTTGTGCTTCGACATCAGGAACTCATGAAGCAGCTCGATGACGTCAAGTCCGGAGCTTTGTTCAAATCAGCGTGAAGAGGGACAAGTGGCGCGAAACACACCATTGATGATTCACATCGTTCCCGGCAAATGCGACTTCTGTGGTTGCTGCGTTGGTGTCTGCCCGGAAGATGCCATTGAGCTTATGGAGGCCGAAATCAGAATCATCGACGCCCGCTGCACCAATTGCCGAAAGTGCGTGTGGGCATGTCCATGGGAAGTCATTGAATTCCATCGTGAAGGCATTGACCAGCTGCCAAAAGTCGTGTCGCTGCCTCAGGAACGAACACCTTCATTCTAGGGGTTTTTGGAAAAAGCACGTCATCGACTGAAGTCGACGCCTTTGGAAACGCGAAACCCTTCGGGTTTTGAATTATTCGAGCCGTCCGATTCATCGGATGGCGAAGCAAAACCGTTTTTGGCAACCCGCTAGGGGGACTGTCGGAAAACGTAGTCAACTGAGAGAAGAGTAACTGTCGAAATGAAAGATCGCTACGACGTTATCGTTGTTGGAGCCGGACCTGCGGGATCGACCGCTGCCCGGTTTGCGGCCTCCGGAGGGGCATCCGTCCTCGTCCTTGAAAAAGACCGGGATGTCGGATATCCGGTAAGATGCGGCGAAGCAGTGAGCCACGAGGGGGTGGTCCAATTCATTGAGCCAGATCCTCGATGGATTGCTGCGACAGTGTCCAGATTCAGGATCGTCTCCCCCAACGGCAAATCCATCGCCCCACGTCTCGACGGCACGGCCTATGTGCTCGAGCGCAGAATCTTCGACTATGAATTGGCGAAACTGGCGGTTCGCGAGGGCGCGGAAATAGTCACAAAGGCGTACGTTTATGATCTTCTCAGGGATGGGGAAGACGTCGTCGGTGTCTGGGCAGTCGTGAAGGATGAGAAAGTAGAGATACGATCCAAGATCGTCGTCGGCGCCGATGGAGTCGAAAGCCGGGTTGGGAAGTGGGGTGGTATCGACACGACGACGAGTATTCACGACATGGAAAGCTGCGCTCAACTTACTCTGAGCGGAATCGAAGTTGAGCAAGGGATTCTTGATTTCTACTTTGGTGAACATGTCGCTCCTGGTGGCTATGTGTGGGTGTTCCCGAAGGGTAAGGACAGTGCCAACGTGGGCATCGGGATCAGCGTTGACCAGGCGAAAGAGAAATCTGCTGTGCAATATCTGGAAGAATTTGTCCAGAAGAAGTATCCCAACGCCGGAATTCTCACAAGGATCGCTGGCGGTGTTCCGTGTGCCAAGACGTGCGACAAGATTGTGAAGAACAATATTGTCCTTGTCGGAGATGCAGCGCATCAGGTAAACCCGACAAGTGGTGGAGGGATCATCAGTGGAATGATCGGGGGGATGATTGCCGGACAAGTGATCGGTGAGACTATTTCGAAGAGCGATATCGCTCATCTAAAGGAGTACGCAGATCGCTGGCACAAGCGACTGGGGTGGCGACATGAGGTGTTCTATGGTATCAAAGAGGCGATTTCAGCTTTCTCGGACGAAACATTGAACAAGATTTGTGAGGACGGCCTGAAGTTGCCCGAAGAAAAACGGACGGTTGGTGGTATCTTCCGGACTGCACTCTGGAATCAGCCCTCTCTTCTTCTGGATGTTGCGAAAGTGTTCTTCTCCTGATGTTCCAAGAATTGATCTGGCGAAGTGAAAGATCGAGAATTCGAGAATGTGCTTATCGTTCGGACTGATCGGATCGGCGATG
Source organism: Ignavibacteriales bacterium (assembly GCA_026390585.1). Taxonomy (GTDB): domain Bacteria; phylum Bacteroidota; class Ignavibacteria; order UBA10030; family UBA10030; genus UBA9647. The sequence goes on from JAPLFP010000265.1 coordinate 2,897, forward strand.
TCGTTCTAACGCTGCCGATGGTTCCAACCCTGCACGCGAAGTTTCCCGGGCGCAAGATCTCGATGTTGCTCAGATCCTCTACGCAGGAACTCGTGGATGGGTTTACCGGCCTGGACAGCATCTTGAAGTATGATGACGGTAAGACGCCAAAGGGGTTCTTCACTGTGTTGTCTGAACTCCGGGAACGTCGGTTCGGTATGGTATTCGTCGTCCATCCGACATTCAGGCTCGCTCTCTTGATGCTGCTCGCTGGCATCCCGATCCGGGTGGGAACGGGCTATCGATGGTATTCGTTCCTCTTTAGTAGAAGAGTTTTCGAACATCGGAGGACGGCCGGGAAACACGAAGCGGAGTACAACCTCTCGCTTCTGCAGGCGATTGGATGCAATATCCGGAGTATTCCGTCGATCACCCTTTCGTTGTCACAGGCAGCAAAAGATGCTGCAGCTCAAGAGGTCTCGCGACTTGGGATTGCGGGGGGTGAGATGCTTGTCATTCTGCATCCCGGAAGCGGCGGCTCTGCGCGCGACTGGAGCGCTCAGAACTTTGGGGACCTCGCAAGAACGCTGAACAGCGATGGCTGCAAAGTTGTGGTCACGGGGAGTGCGTTGGAGCGACCGCTTGTTGAAGAGGTGGTGAGGCGCTCAAACGGAAGTGCAGCCGCGTCAGCAGGGCGGTTGTCGTTGAAAGAATTGGCTGCCTTCATCGGATCGGCCCGGCTCTTTATTTCGAATTCAACGGGGCCGTTACACATTGCCGCTGCTATGGGCACACCTGTGATCGCGTTCTACCCTCCGATTCAGGAGTGCAGTCCGCTTCGATGGGGGCCACTGACAGAGAAGAGAATCGTGTTCACAGCGGACAATGCTCTCTGTGAACGGTGCAAAGGGGGACCATGCCAGGGGAACGACTGCATGAATCAGATAACAGTCGATCAGGTGCTGCGAGCAGCACGGAACATGTTGTCGGAGGCGGAGACGCAAGTCAAATCGTGAAGCGAACCAGGTCCGTCCACATTGCTCTTTTGTTCCTGATCATGAACGTCGTTCAGATTGCTCGAGCACAGGATACGCTTGAGTTTCAGGCGCTCTCGAAGGGACATATCTACCGAGAGAGTGCCTCCCTGCGAGAACTTCCTCAGACTGCGTTTAAAGAAGGGGAGCGTCTGGTGTTCGACGTAGGCTACAGCTTCATCACTGCGGGGGAAGCTGTCATGTCCGTGCCAAAAATCGACACCCTTTTCGGCCGACCAGCCTTTCAGGTATTGTTCACGGTAAACTCCACCAAGACATTTTCCTGGATCTACAAGGTCGATGATCGCTACGAGACATTCCTCGATGTGCAGGGAATGTTTCCCTGGCACTTCACACAACGGGTGCGTGAAGGTTCCTACAGCAGGGATTTTGAAGCTTGGTTTGACCAGATCAACAACGTTGCATTCGCAAACAACAAACAGTATCCGATTCCTCCATATGTTCATGATGCCGTTTCGGCATTCTATTTCGTGCGGACATTGGATTATTCCAGATCACGCGTAGGTGAGAAGATCATGCTCCAGAATTTCTTCAAAGACACAACGTATTCGTTGTCTGTGAAGTTTCTCGGACGCCAGAGGATTGAGGTCGACGCAGGGACGTTTGATTGCATCATCGTGGAGCCTCTCATGAGAGAAGGCGGGCTTTTCAAGAGCGAAGGTCGGGTTCTCATCTGGTTAACCGACGACGAACGCAAGATCCCAGTGAAAGTGAGCACGAAAGTTGTCATCGGCTCCATTGATTCTGAGTTACGTGAGTATTCTGGTATCAACGGCCCCATCAGAGCAAAGGTGCGGTAAGTGCCTATGTCAAAATTCAAGCAAGTGAAACTCGCGGGGATCAAAACGATCTCCATCCGAAATCGAAAAAGCAAGGTTACGCCGAAGGACTTTGGACGTGTCATTGATCCGAAGAAGGCACGGGTCTCGGAGTTTGTCGATGCTCTGCCCCGAATTCTTGCGGCCAATGAGTTGCGAGAGCTCGCACTGGATATCGAACGATCACGCCGGAAGAAGAAACCGGTTATCCTCATGATGGGAGCGCACGTTGTCAAGGTCGGTCTGTCCCCATTGATCATCGATTTGATCCGCCGCGGAATCATCACGCATGTCGCCATGAACAGCGCCGCTTCGATTCATGATGTCGAAACAGCGCTCTGGGGCCAAACGTCTGAAGATGTCGCTGTGAATATCATGGACGGTCGGTTCGGGATGTCAAGGGAGACGGGAGAATTCATCAATCTTGAGCTCGCGAGGGCGTGCCGAGAAACCACCGATGGATATGGTGAGGCCCTGGCGAAGAAAATCATTGCTTCGAAGGCTCCTCATCGGTCCGTCAGCATCCTTGCCGCTTGTTACGAGTGCGACGTCCCCATCACCGTACATGCAGCGATAGGAACGGACATCATCCACCAGCAGCCGACCATGGATGGTGGCGCGACGGGTGAAATGAGCTTCCGTGATTTTAAGATCCTGGCAAACAGCATCAAAGATCTCAAGGGTGGTGGAGTGGTTCTTAATGTAGGCTCGGCCGTGATCCTTCCGGAAGTGTTCTTGAAGGCATTGACCGTGGCGCGTAATCTTGGACACAACGCTCAAGGTTTCTCCACTGCCAATTTCGACATGATTCGCCAGTACAGGCCCCAGGTCAATGTCGTTGAGCGGCCGACGCAACGTCATGGAAGAGGCTATTCATTTACGGGGCATCATGAGATCATGATTCCATTGCTTTCGGCTATGATCAAGATCCATATCTCCAGAGGATAGTGCCCCTTGGACGAAGCTCCTGAGATCACAACACCGCTACCCCCGATACAGCTTTCGTTCGTTGAACGGTACCGCATCTCTCCGATCGTTTTTGCATGCGTGGCTCTGGTCGTTGTTTTCTTTTTCTATCAGATCATCGGAGGGCTGCTGACGTTTCTCTTCGTGGGAACGAAAGTGACAGCCGATACTGTCACCATGCACAGGATCTTCACGATGGGGGGACAGATCCTCTTTCTCCTTTGCCCGGCACTCATTCTTGCCCGACTGCTCGATACCAAGCTGTCAAGAGTGTTTCCCTGGCGGAAGCCGCATGTGGGTGAGACAATCTTCGCCGTCCTCAGCCTCCTCTTTCTTCAGGAGGCAATGCAAATCTATCTCTTCTTCCAGGATCGTATCCCTTTGCCACGCGTGATCGAGAAATATGTCGCGCCAGCCAGGCAGATGTTCGAAGAGATGTTCCGGATCCTTGTCTCCGCAAAAGACATCCCGGAGCTTTTCCTTGTTGTACTCGTTGTGGCGATCACGCCCGCCATTGTCGAGGAGTTGCTGTTTCGGGGACTGATTCAAAACTGCTTCGAACGGAGGCTTGTTCCTCTCCGGGCAGCGATCTGGACCGGTGTCATCTTTGGCCTCTTTCACTTCAACCCGTTTCAAATAGTACCGTTGATCATTCTTGGCTGCTTCTTTGGAATTCTTCGGATGCGTTCGAGAAGCATGATCATCGCGATGACAGTGCATTTCCTGAATAATGCGCTGGCCGTCGTGGTAACCTACTTTCAAGTGGACGACAAGATGGTGATTGGGGCGACAAAGGGAATCGACATCAGTACGGCTTCATTGCTTGCGCAAATGTTCCTTTTCGTGATGTTGTTTGTCGTGACATTTTCGTCGTATCTACGACTGACGAATGATATTCCGACGAACGACGATCGCGTGTCGTAAGAGGGCATTCGGGAGGATCGGTCAAGATCAACCCGAAAGAACAAACGCAGCACCTTTTCTTGACGGAGCTTACGTGGACTCATCGAAGTTTGGCTCATTACCAAAACGCGTCGCGGTGGCGATTCCTGCCATCGCAATGATTGTCTGGATGTCGATGCTGGGCGGGTATTTCTTCTTCTGCCTCATCGCACTGTTCTCGGGTTTTGCTCTCTTCGAGTTTTATGGACTTGCTGAGAAGAAGGGGGCGTTTCCGTTGAAGGTGCTCGGTCTGGTCGCAGGCTTCGTTGTCAACGGGTCGTTTATCTATGAACGCTCACAGGTGGAGCTCTTTGCATGGTTTGAGACCCGCGGCATCAGGCTTTCTATGTTTTCTCAGTTGCAATTTCTTTTGGTTGTTCTCCTCGTGTTCTTACTGGCTGTGCTGCTGACGGAGCTCTTTCGGCAAAAAGGGTCTGCCGTCCTTAACGCTGCAACGACCGTGTTTGGCGTTTGCATCATCTCTCTTTTCTTCGGAACGCTGATCTATGTGCGCGAGCTGTTCCCGTACGGATTTCCAGTGCACAAGTTCTTTCCCACGAGCTACGCCGGGGATGCGGAACTGGCCATGATCTCACGGTGGGGTGGCTACACCATTGTTTCGATTTTCGCTTCAATCTGGATGTGCGATACGGCGGCGTATTTTGGCGGCGTGACATTCGGACGCCACAAGTTGTTCGAGCGGGTCAGCCCCAAGAAATCATGGGAAGGCTCAGTGTTCGGTTTCGTTGCTGCGCTGCTTACCATGATCATCGCGCGTGCAACGGTCCTCGACTATCTGCGACTTGAGGATGCCATTGTCATCGGTGTGATCGTTGGCATCTTTGGACAACTTGGAGACTTGGTGGAGTCGCGGTTCAAACGAGATGCCGGCGTGAAAGATTCGTCGGCCATCATTCCGGGTCACGGAGGAGTCTACGATCGGTTTGACAGTCTGGTTTTTGTTGCACCCATTGTGTACCTTTACATTGATTTTGTGGTGCTCTCGTGATTGACGTCAATAAGAACCACAGCCCAAAAATCAATGTTGTGACCCTCGGTTGTTCCAAGAATACGGTCGATACTGAAGTGCTTCTGGGCCAATTGATCGGCGGCAAGGCAAACGTTGTGAACGACGTGGAAGACGCGGATATCGCCGTCATCAACACGTGTGGATTCATCGATGCTGCGAAACAGGAGTCAATTGATGCGATCCTTGAAGCCGTTCAGCGTAAGAAGGATGGTAAGCTGAAAAAGGTTGTGGTGATGGGCTGCCTCTCGGAACGGTTCGCCAGAGACCTTGCGGCTGAAATTCCTGATGTCGATTCCTATTTCGGTTCACATCATTTGGCGCAGGTTGTTCGGGAACTTGGTGTCGATTATCGCGAAGAGCTTCTTGGTGAACGGCACCTGACAACACCCTCGCACTTTGCATATCTGAAGATTTCCGAGGGATGTGACAACCCCTGTTCGTTTTGTGCAATTCCGTTGATGCGTGGATTGCACGTTTCCAAGCCTTTGGAACGCATCGAGGATGAAACCCGCCGCCTGGCATCACGCGGGGTAAAGGAACTGATTGTCATCGGCCAGGACACGACCTATTACGGCCTTGACCTGTATGGCGACCGCATCCTTGACCGGCTTCTTCGGGAAGTTGCAGCGGTCGATGGCATCGAATGGGTTCGGTTGATGTATGCCTATCCGACAAAATTCCCAAAGAAGATACTGGAAGTGTTCCGGGATAACCCAAAACTATGCCGATATCTCGATATTCCGGTTCAACATGCATCCGATGAAGTGCTGAAGTCGATGAGAAGAGGGGGGACTCGCCGGGGATTGCAGGAACTTCTGCTTGAAATCAAGGACGCAGTTCCCGACATTGGATTGCGGACGACGTTGATCGTTGGATATCCGAATGAGCGTGACGAAGATTTCCAGCAACTGTGCGATTTCGTCGAGGAAATGAAGTTCCACCGCTTGGGGGTCTTCACGTATTCACAGGAAGAAGGGACGACAGCGTTCGATCTGGGTGATCCAATACCGAATGAGGTGAAGGAAGAGCGTCGAGCACATGTCATGGAGTTGCAGCAACGCATCTCTGAGGAACGCAATACATCACTGATCGGAAGCAAGGTGAACGTTTTGCTGGATCGCAACGAAGGCGAGTTCTTCGTTGGTCGCACGGAATGGGATGCGCCGGAGATCGATCAGGAAGTCTTGGTGCGGTCGGTCCCGGGGCTCACTGTGGGAAGTTTTGTAACTGTGAAGGTAACAGACACGACCGAATATGATCTCTACGCCGACTGCATTGAAGAAGAGCCTGGCGGAAAGGGAGAGGGGTAGACTATGAACATGTTGAATGCAAGGCGTGTGGCCTTCTGCATCGTGGGAAGCCTCGCATTGCTTGCGGCTTTTGCCCGCGGCCAAACCGAAATGCGTCGGCCGGGTGACTTGGTCCCCACCTTCTATGTGGATGCGATGGCGTATGCTTCTGCCCAGCCGCAGAAATCGCGAATCGACGTTTATGTACAAGTCCCTCACGAAGAAATCCGGTTCATGAAAGAGGGTGACGCCTATATCGGTCGCTATGAAGTCACACTGTCGTTCATGACTGGAGCGAAGCAGCTCGTGCACGAGCAAACCTGGAGTGTGGATGTCCCGGTCAGCGATTTTGCTCAAACGACGGGAAACAGAATGTTCAGCCTGACTCATCGAACGGTTGATATAGATCCCGGCACCTACCAGCTCAATGTGGTTTTCAGAGATCAGGAATCGCGCAAGACGTCACAAGTTCGCAAGTCGCTCGTTGTCACAGATTTCTCCAAGGATTCTCTCTCCCTCAGTGATATCATGCTGGTCAGCCGCCTCTCGGTTTCCGGCGAGAGAAAAACTGTCGTACCAAATATCACCGGGAGCATCAATCCGGGCTCAGAGGGGTTCTTCCTGTTTTTCGAGCTGTACTGTACGCCGCAGTTGGATTCTGTGGATTTGCTCTACAAGATTTACGATTCGAAGAAAAATGAAGTCTTCCGGCGTGTGCAGCGGGAAGCCGTCGCCGGTTCGAAGACGCTGCTCTTTGTGAAAGTGGACAGTACGCATATCCCGATGGGTTCCTATTTCGTTTCTGCCGAAGCTGTCGCACAGGATGGCATCAGCGGAAAATCGTTTCGCGCTACAACCTCCCGCACGCTCAACGTTCGATCGCCGGATCTGCCTGCAGAGATTCTGGACATCGACAAGGCAATCGATCAACTGATCTACATTGCCAAGGATACCGAGACGCAGTACATCCGCGATGGGGCGACGCCGGAAGAGAAACGCAAACGCTTCATGGAATTCTGGGCCAAGCGGGATCCCGATCCAATCACACAACGCAACGAACTGATGGAAGAGTACTATGGCCGTATCCAGTATGCAAATCAGAACTTCGGTCACCGTCTCGACGGTTGGCGTACGGATATGGGCATGGTGTTTATCCGCTTCGGCACGCCCGAGAACATTGAGCGCCATCCGTTGGAGATTGACAGCAAGCCGTATGAAATATGGTACTACTACCAGTTGAGCAGACAGTTTATTTTTGTTGATGAGACCGGATTCGGCGACTACCGGCTGATGTACCCTACGACCGATCTGTGGGGAAGGATCCGATAATCCATATGCAGAGTGGACGGAGAAGAAAAGCCAGTGCGGGACATGCTACGCCTGGCTTTTTCCGTTTTGTGTTCTGTGCGTTCGCTGCCATTGTTCTTGTCGTGAATCCAGGCAACTCTCAGGAGCGAAGGACAATTCGCAGCTTGACCGTCTCGGGAAATGCACTTGTCCCTTTCGGGACGATTGCGAAATGGCTGGACTCGCAGCCAGGTGGACGATTCGTCGCATCGGACGTGCAAACGGTCGCTTCCCGCTATTCAGCCGAGGGATTCCCGATGGCGAGGGTGGATTCCGTGACCTTCCAGCTGACAGCAGATACGTCTCAGGTGGACGTTTGCTTGTGGATCCGGGAAGGCAAACCAGCCCGCATTTCCTCGATTCGAATGGACGGACTCAAGGCCTTGAGCGAGGCCACCGCTCGCTCTGTTGTGCAGACGACCATGGGCCAGAAGTTTGACCCGGCGCTCTTGGAACGAGACATTGCCGCATTGTTGACTACCTATGAAAAGTCCGGTTATCCATTCGCCAGAATCTCTCTTGGCGAGATCTCGTTCGAACAGGGGACGGATTCGCTCGATGCACACATTGTGCTCGTTATTATTGATGAAGGGATCTTCGCCCGCATTAACCACCTCCGGGTAGAGGGGAACACGACCACGAAGACGAGCCTCATCGTTCGCGAAGCCCGGATTGCTGATGGAGAGATCTTTCGCGGCGACCAACCGGAAAAAGTGAAGCAGAGACTTCAACGACTGCAATTGTTTTCCTCAGTTGCGCTGCCCGAGCTATATCTCCACGACGACGGGAGCGTCGGTCTCTCACTGAAGGTGGTGGAAGGCAACCCCAATCGGTTCGATGGTGT